>JAVJTD010000008.1:0-4758 GCA_040219065.1 Planctomycetota bacterium | reverse complement strand
ATCAGACCTGCCCCAAAGAACTGCGAAGCGCAGCGAGCCTCGTCGGAACACAGCCTGCTGCACTCGGAGGTTCTCGACTCGCGAGACACGCTCAGAGCCCGCTTGGGTCCTAATCGGACGATTTTCCGAGAGCGGGAAAGGCCCCTTCGATCACGGAAGGGAGAGAGCCGTGAGCGCAGCGACCGGTCCGCGCCTCGTGATGGAAGGGTCCCTGCCCGTAAGGTCCTCCGAGAGGGCCAGGCTGATCAGACCTGCCCCAAAGAACTGCGAAGCGCAGCGAGCCTCGTCGGAACACAGCCTGCTGCACTCGGAGGTTCTTCAGATCGCAAGACGGTCCTCGCCCTCCAGTTCGCGAAAGCGGGCAAGGACCCTCCCCGGCTCCGCCGGGACCCGTTCGGGCTCTGAACACCGCCCGCTCGACACGGCCCCCTCGGCCTCGTAGGCTCGATGGTCGCTCGCATGAGGCCGACATCCACGATAGCGAAGAGAGTGAGCTCCCATGATGCTGCAGCACCTGGCCGTATGGACCGCTTGTGCCGTTTTGGCGGCGGCGCCTTTCGACACGATCTACGTCGATGTCACGAATCCGAATTGCCCGGGCACCGGCACCGAGGCGGATCCGTACTGCTCGGTGCAGGTGGCGATCGATGCGGCGAGCGACGGGGACACGATCCAGGTCGCGGGCGGTATCTACCTCGAGAACATCGACTTCAACGGCAAGTCGGTCGACCTCGTCGCCGAGCCGGCTCCGGCCGTCACCATCATCGACGGGCAGCAGAACGGCAGCGTGATCCGCGCGGCGAGCGGCGAGACGATCTCGATCACGGGCTTCGTGATTCGGAACGGGCGATCCGAGATCGGTGGAGGAGGAGTCCTTTGCGACCCCTGCTCCGCAACAATAGCCAACTCGACCATTACCTCCAACGAAGCCAACTTTGGGGCCGGCGTCTTTGCGGGTACTGACTCGATATTGGCGACGGTCGATTGCGAGATTCGAGACAACTCGAGCTCGGTGCCGGTTGGAAACCTCTCGGGCGGCGGTGTACTGGGAAACCGGGCCGAGCTATCGCTGACTCGAACGGCAATAGTAGGAAATTCCACCGGTCGCGACTTCAGCTCCAGCTCGCGAGGAGGAGGGCTGCTTCTGTCGAGCTGCGAGGCGGTTCTCGAAAACTGCACGATCTCAGGCAACTATGCCTTCGGAAAGGGAGGAGGCTTCGTCAACAACGGCGACCGCCTCGTGCTATCGGGCTGCACAGTCGCTTACAACTCGCAAAGCCGGTATCACTCCAACCTCAATAGCGGCGAGCTGCTGGTATATAACTCGATCGTTTGGGGAACTCGAAATGTCGAGTCCTCACAAACGCTGTATGCCTACAGCTCGGCCACCACCCACGTCTCCTACTCGATCGTCGAGGGTGGGTATCCCGGTCCCGGCAACCTCGACGCCGCTCCTCACCTGACGGCGCCCGACATCGGCGACTACCGCCTCTCGTGCGACTCCCCCGCCATCGACGCCGGCGCCAACGTGTTCCCTCCCGAAGACGACGACATCGATGGACAGCCGCGCTACGTCGACGGCAACTCGGACGGCTTCGTGCAGATCGACATGGGTGCCCACGAATTCGATTTCCAGTGGGCTTACCAGGTGATCCCGTCCTCGCCGAGCTCCTTGGTCGGCTTCGTCGCCCATGCGCCGCCCGCCCAGGCCGGCAATACTGCGTGGGTCTTCATCAGCGGCGGCGATGGCCAGTCGACGGGTGGCATTCCGATCCCGGGTGACACTCGGCGCCTGATGCTCGATCCCGACCCAATCTTCTTCCAATGGCTCCTGACGCCGCCCCTCCTCCGCGAGGTCCCCCTCACCGGCTGCTCGAATGGCACGTTCTTCGTCGCCTCCCCGCAGCCGGGCTTCGCCGGCTACTACGCTGGCCTGTCCTTCGACGCCGGTCTCAACGTCATCTCGGTGACGAACACCAAGAGATTCGAATTGCCCTGAGCCGCAGAAAGCGCCGCACGATCCGAGCCCATCGGGGTCCCCAACGGCCAATTCGCGAGCGGCATGAAAGCGCCTGCGAGCGAAAGGGAGAGAGCCGTGAGCGCAGCGACCGGTCCGCGCCACGTGATGGAAGGGTCCCTGCCGGTAAGGTCCTCCGAGAGGGCCGCTGCTGATCAGACCTGCCTCAAAGAACTGCGAAGCGAAGCGAGCCTCGTCGGAACGCAGCCTCGGTGCACTCGGAGGTTCTCGAGTCGCGAGACGATCCTTGCGTTCCCTCCCCTGCTCAACGGAACGGCCAGGGACGATTCTGGGTCGGATCGACATTGGGTCTCGATACCAGCCCTGGGAAGTCACGCAACGGGAAGCCATTGATGTCGAGGAAGCCCTGCTGTGAGGGAAACCCGGGACGGGAATGGTGCCTGAAACGGAGCTCCTCCTCGTCCCAGCTCGCGCCCGGGAAGGCCGGCGCCGCGCCGATCCACTCGAAGCGATCCGCCGCCTCGTCTCCGATCTCGTACCCGCCGGCTCGACCACTCTCGCCGCCGCCCCAGGCGCCGTCTCCCGGTACCAGCAAGAGCCCTTCCCCCGCTCCGTCGCCGGCAGTGACCCGAATGTCTCCCCCAGAGCCGCCCTTTCCCCACAGAACCGTGCTGCTGGTTCGCCCATCTCCGGCCGCGGCGATGTTGAGCAGCGTTCCCTTCGCTTTCCAGTGCAGCGACTCGCCATCCGGTGACTCTGGCGTGCCGTGAGCACCGATCGCGACGTGGATCTTCCCGTCGCTGGAAAGGAGCTCTCGCACCCCCGAGTCGGGGCGATGCTTCTCGATGAAGTAGAGGATCCGGCGGTGGCGCTCGGCCGTGGACTGCTCCCGAAGCGCGGGCAAGAGCTGGTCGATCCCGAGATCACCCGGCACGCCGTAACGACCGGCGACCGCTTCGAGGTCGGCTCGTTGATCGGCCCAAGCGCGCTCCTGCCAGGCCCAAGCGCGGGCCCTCGGCAAGACTTGCCAGGCAGCGACCACGGTGAGGAGCGCCAGCAGCCCGCCCGCGATGCCACGGAATGAAGAGGGCGCCGCTTCGATCCAAGACCTCAGACGTTGCGTAGGACTCCAGCGTCGCCGGCTCCAGGAGATCCAGTAGGTGACCGCGAGCGCCACGAACGCGAGGAAGCCGAGGACCGGCAGGATCGGATTGGTTCCAAGGTCATCGCTCGGCCGGGCGCTCCCCCAGCCATCCTCGTACCACTCCCTCGGATGATCGCCGAGCGAGATGATCAGGAGCTGCCAGCCGACGATCAGGACTGCGATGTCGAGCAGTCGCTTGGCAAGGTTTCCGCTGTGAGTTCGGCGTTCGGGTACGGACATCGCTCAATCTCCTGGGGTTGCACGGTGTGAGTGGCTCGCACGACCCCATGCGCAGGAAGGCTCGCGATCCGTAAGGTTTCTTCTCATTCTTGCCGCCGGCCCCCCCAGCGTGTCGACGGGATACTTCACACATTCGCGCGTCAACACGCCTCTTGCATCGAAGGACCGCCCTGCTAACATCGTCAGATTCTGCGTCGCATCGGCGGTTCGGATCCAAGCCGGACCGCCTTTCCGTTTTCTGGGGTCAGTGAGCTCGATGGCCAGGGTCGTTCAAGGACAGCTTCTCGGGTCGGGTCGCCGCTTCGGCGTCGTCGTCTCCCGATTCAACAGCCTCATCTCCGAGAAGCTTCTCGAAGGGGCGATCGACTGCCTGCAGCGGCACGGTGTCTCCGAGGACGACATCACCGTCGCGTGGGTGCCAGGCGCGTTCGAGATTCCGACGGCGGCGCATCTTCTGGCCGAGTCTGGGCAATACGACGGTGTCCTCTGCCTGGGTACGCTCATCCGCGGCGCCACCCCCCACTTCGATCACATCTCGTCGGCGGTCACCAAGAAGATCGCCGACCTTGCCGTCAGCAGCGGCGTGCCGGTCCTCTATGGCGTCCTGACGACCGATACGCTCGAGCAGGCGCTCGAGCGGGCGGGCAGCAAGGCCGGAAACAAGGGCGCCGAGGCAGCTGCTGCCGCGCTCGAGATGGCCTCGCTCGTCGAAGAGCTCCAAGGAGAGGGCAAGCAGTGATGAGGAAGCGCACCCTGGCTCGCGAGGTCGCATTGAAGTTCCTCTACCAGGTCGACCTCCTGGGCAAAGAGGTCTTGAGCGAGCTCGAGCCCTTCCTGCGCGAGGAGACCGACGACGCCGAGGTCATGGTCTTCTCGCGTCAGCTCATCCACGGCACCGTCGAGCACTTCGCCGACATCGACGAGAAGCTCCAGGGCGTCACCAAGAACTGGGACATCCAACGCATGGCGACGATCGACCGCAACATCCTGCGGATCGCCGTCTACGAGATGCTCTGGTGCCGAGACATCCCGCCGAAGGTCTCGATCAACGAGGCGATCGAGCTCGGCAAGCGTTACAGCACGATCAACTCGGGCGCCTTCATCAACGGCCTCCTCGATCGCATCAAGGAGCTGGCCGAAGCCAAGGTGCGCGAGGAATCCGCGGCGTCCTGAGAGCGACGGGTCCTCCATGTTCAAGAAGCTCTGGCAAGGCCTCTCCAAGACCCGCGAGAAGCTCACCTCCGGCCTGAAGGACCTCTTCGAGCTCTTCGATGAACGCGTCATCGAGCTTGCGACCGCCGGAGAAGAGGCCCTTCAGGCCGGAGGTGAGCTTCTCGCGGGTCTTGGAGAGGCCTTGCCAGAGCTTCTTGAACATGGAGGACCCGTCGCTCTCAGG
>JAVJTD010000006.1:0-24161 GCA_040219065.1 Planctomycetota bacterium | reverse complement strand
CCGTCGCGGCCTTCTTGCTCAACGTCGTCGTGACGCGCCTCCTCGCGACGCAGTGCGAGCAGATCGCCGCGCTCAAGGCCTTCGGTTACTCGAACGGGACCTTGGCCGTTCACTTCACCAAGCTGGTCCTCGCCATCGTGATCGTCGGCTGGATGCTCGGCAGCCTCGGAGGCCGCTGGCTCAGGCACGGCCTCGCCGCGATGTACATGAAGTTCTACCACTTCCCCTACCTCGACTACGGCGTCGCGCCCTGGTTGCTCGGCGTGGCGGCGGCGGTGGCGATCACGGCCGCACTGCTCGGCACGCTCCACGCCGTCTGGCGCGCGGCGAGCCTGCCGCCGGCCGAGGCGATGCGCCCCGAGCCGCCTGCCTCGTACCGGGTGTCCTGGGTCGAGCGGCTCGGCCTCCAGCGCTGGCTGCATCAGCCGACGCGCATGATCATCCGCAATCTCGAGCGACGCCCGATCAAGTCGCTGTTCGCCATCCTGGGCATGGCGTTCTCTTGCGCGATCCTCGTCCTGGGCGCCTTCTTCGGAGAGGCCGTCGAGCACATGGTGCAGGTCCAGCTCCGCATCGCATCGCGGGAAGACACGACCGTCACGTTCATCGAGCCGACGTCGCGCAAGGCGCTGTTCGAATTGGAAAGGCTGCAGGACGTCGATCGCGGAGAGCCGTTTCGAACGGTACCCGTCCGGATCCGCGCAGGTCACCGGACCTATCGCACCGCGGTCGAGGGCCTCGAGCCGGGCTGTACGCTGGCGCGTCGCCTCGATGAGGATCTCGAGGTGCTGGAGGTGCCTGCCGAAGGCGTCATGCTCTCGGAGTATCTGGGAGCCTGGCTCGGTGTGGCGGAAGGTGACTCGGTCACGATCGAAGCGCTCGAAGGGACGCGCTCGATCGCCGAGGTGCCCGTCGCGCGGCTGATTCGCGACTACATCGGCATCAATGCCACCATGAGCTTGACCGCACTGAATCGGCTCATGGACGAAGGTCCCGCCATCTCGGGCGTGCGGCTCGCCACGGGCGGCCGCTTCGACCCTGCGCTCTTCGACGAGATCGAGGAGCGCCCACGTGTCGCCGCGACGACCATCCGTCGCAACATCATTCGCAACTTCAACGAGACGATGGCCGAGCAGGTCCTGACCTTCTCCTTCTTCAATACGCTCTTGGCGATGTCGATCGCCTTCGGCGTCGTGTACAACAGCGCTCGGATCTCGCTGTCCGAGCGCAGCCGGGAGCTGGCGAGCCTGCGTGTGCTCGGCTTTCGCCGCGGGGAGATCGCCTACATCTTGCTCGGTGAGCTGGCGGTCTTGACGCTCTCGGGTATCGTGATCGGCTTCGGGGTGGGCTGGTTGCTGGGCGCGTTCCTCATCCAGAAGATGCAGACGGATCTGTTTCGGATCCCATTGATCATCGACCCTGGTACCTACGCCTTCGCCGCCACCGTCGTGCTCGTCTCTGCCATCATCTCGTCGATCATCGTCAAGCACATGCTCGACCGTCTCGATCTCGTCGCCGTCCTGAAGACCCGGGAGTGATCCTTTGGGCTGGAAGAAGATGCTGCTCTGGGGACTCGCCGGACTCGTCCTCTTGGCCGCGCTGGTCTGGGGCTTCCTGCCGAAGCCGGTCCTGGTCGAGCTCGCAAGAGCCGAAGTCGGTCCGCTCGAGGTCACCTTCACCGAGCAAGGTCGCACGCGAGTGCGCGACCGCTTCGTGATCTCGGCGCCCGTCGCCGGCTACCTCGATCGCGTCGAGCTGGAGGTCGGGATGCCGGTCCAGACCGGCAAGACGTTGGCCTCCCTGCAGCCCAGTCCGGCCATCCTGCTCGACCAGAGGACGCAGGCCGAGACGGAGCATCGCTTGGAAGCGGCACGCGCGGCGAGCGCGGAAGCCGAGGAGCGCGTCGAGGCGGCCGCCGCGGACCAGGCATACTGGAGCTCGGAGCTCGAGCGACAATCCAAGCTGCTCGAGAGCGGCTTCGTCTCACAGGAGCAGTTCGACCGAACGCGATCGCAGGCGCGGGCCGCCGAAGCCACGTTGCGGTCGGCTCGCTTCGCGGCACAGGTCGCCGAGAACGAGGTGCTGGTGGTCCAGAGCACGCTCGACCCGGCAATGACCGGTGACGGTCCTGTTCGAGGGGCAGCGCCTCTCGAGCTCACTTCCCCGGTCAACGGCGTCGTGCTGGCGCGGTACCGTGAGAGCGAGGGGCCGATCGCCGCCGGCTCGGCGATTCTCGAGATCGGGGACCCGCATGCGCTCGAGGTCGAGGTGGAGGTGCTCTCGCGAGATGCTGTCAAGCTCACGGCCGGTGGCGAGGTCCGATTCGAGCGCTGGGGTGGCGATGCGCCGTTGCCGGGACGGATCCACCACGTCGAGCCGGTCGGGTTCACCAAGATCTCGGCTCTCGGCGTCGAAGAGCAGCGCGTGCTCGTGATCTGCGAGATCCAAGCGGACGATGAGAAGGCGGTTCGGCTGGGCGATGGCTATCGCGTCGAGGCGGCGTTCGTTCTCTGGCGATCCGCGTCGACGCTGCAGATCCCGACCAGTGCGCTGTTCCAGCGGGAGGAAGCCTGGCGAGTGTTCGTCGTCGAAGACGGCCGAGCGAAGGAACGCGCCCTCGAGATCGGTCGCCGCGCCGGCCTGCGCACGCAGATCCTCAGCGGCCTCGAAGCCGGTGAGCGCGTCATCCCTCACCCGGATGAGACCATCGAAGACGAGATCCGCGTCGAGGAGCGGTAGTCGGACGAAGCTCGTTTTGGGTCGTCGTGAAGTTGTGAAGCTCTGAAGTCTCGCGCAGGGCCGCATCCAGGTGGTGAGACTCGATTGAATCGGAGTGTTCAAGTCGACGAGCCTGTCGGCGAGAGCTCTGCCCGAGCGAGCTTGGGTCTCTTGGAACGTTGAACGGCTCAACGTTCAACTCTGAAGTTCTCGCGGTACTGCCTCTCGGCGAGTCTGCCCTTGCAAAACGTTCAACGGCTCAACGTCCGACTCTCAACTTTCAGGTTTCCAGTGGCTCTCGGTCGCGCGGGCTCTGGTTTCAGATCAGGGGAGCCCCCGCCGGCGGACCGGCGGAGCATACAGTGGTGAAACTGGGCCTGAGGGCGATGGCGATGGAGTGCCCATGTCGAGCGAGTCAAAGATCGAGTCTGTCGGTGAGAGCTCTGCTCGAGCGAGCTTGGGCCGGGGCGGCCGTGCGACGACAGCGCACTCCGAGCGGCTCCTTGCTCGGCTCCTCCCAATTCGATCGGTGGCACCGTCGAGGAAGCGGCTTCTAGCTCGGTCACCGCTCCCAGTTTCGGTCGCGCGGGCCCTGCTTTCGGTCGCGCGGGTTTCAGTTTGAGGCCGGCGCTCCGAATGCCATGTTTCAAGTTCAGTACCGGAGGAGGGCCGCGATGCCGCCGACCTTCGTCAGGCCGGGGATCGGGTCGGCGAAGTCGATCTCGGCGCTGGTCTGCTCGGCTTGGCGAACGATCTCGTCGATCAGGTCGACCGGAAAGACGTCATCGCCCTCGCAGAAGTCGCAACGATCCGCTTCCCGCGGCGTGACGTTCCCGCACTTCGAGCAGCGCGTGCCCTGGCACTCGAGCTCGCGGTCGAGCAGCACGCGATCGACCCGGCCCACGGCGAGCATCCTCCAGACGTCCTCGGCTCCGACCGTGGCCAGTCCCTCGCCGAGATACTCCGCCCGGATCTCCTTCCAGGTGCGCGTCTCCGATTGACGCTCGTCCTCGAAGAACAGCTCCAGGGCTTCTTGTGTCATCCAGTCCCGCGCCGCCTCGACGTCGATGCCTCGCTCGCCGATCAGGCATTCTCGGACCTCGGGAGTGAGCCGATCCAGGAGGGCGACGCGGGTCTCCTCGGAGCCGAGCAGTACGATGCGCTCGATGCCCTCGTCGCGCACCAGCTCACCCAAATGGTCGGCGACCTCTTGGACGTAGTGGTGGAGCTGCTTCTCGCGGCGGCGCGCGTAGCGCTTCTGCGACCATCCGCCCTTCTTCGTTCGATGCCGAACATCACCGCGCACGGTGTCCTCGAGCATCGACTCCTCGGCCGTCACCAAGAAGACTCGGGTCGCCTCGTTGTCGATGACGACCATCGCGAAGGTCTCGTTCTCCTCCTGCAGCTCGGCCAATGGTCGCAGGTAGGGCGCCGCACCCACCCGCAGCCGATTGCCGGCGGGGAGGTCGAGCGCATATCCCTGGCAGAGGTCGAGGAGCCAGCACGCAAACACGCAATGTGGTCCATCTGCGGACTCGTGCTCTTCCAGCCACGACTCGATCTTCTCCAGGTTGCGCTCGAAGTGCTCCAGCTCGTCGGCGTCGTCCTCCACGAGGTCCCGGCAGCGCCGGATCCTCTGCTGGAGCATGTTCCGCCCCGCCTCGTCTTCGAAGTACAGACTGAGAAATGCGCGCTCCGGGCTGTGCAGCTCGGAGAGCGCTCTCAGATCGATCTCATTCAACATGTCGCTTGCATGTCCTTTGACTTCGAAGATCGGTTCGCGTCGATCGAGAGGCTTCGGGGAGAGCACTCTTGCTCATACCGCCGACACCGGGACAGCGACCGCCACCTGGCGAAGTGCTCACTCAGGAAGCGACCCAAACACCAAACGCCACCGAGCATTCCGATACAGACCCAGATCCAGCCTGGCATTCGATGACCTCCGTCTCGTCCAAGGACTCCTCTCGATCGTGGGGCAACTCCTCGGGCCTGCCATCAGATGCGACGGCGACCGCGAAGACCGAAGACCAAGCTGATGAGGAAGATGACCAAGAACACGAAGAACAAGATCTGCGCGATGCCGGCGGAGGCCGAGGCGATTCCGCCAAAACCGAAGATAGCAGCGATGATCGCGAAGATGAAAAACGCAAGGGCCCAACCGAGCATGACGTTCCCTCTCTGAAACTGGGGTTCGGTTCGTGACGCCGAGATCGACCGGCGGTCGGCCGATCGTCGACGGCGCCGTCGTATCGCACGCGGAGAGCCAATCGCGCGGGCGCCTCGAGAATGTTTCGCCGGGATCACCGCAAAACCCCCGGCAGGCCGAGCTCAACGCTGCTCTGACGAAAACCCGGGCAGAGGATGAACAGCTTCCAGGCAAAGTCCATCCAGTCGTTGGACGTTGTAAACCCTACAATTCGGCCCCCCACTCGACCGCGCCCTAACCCGCATTTCTCACGAGCCCTCCGCCTCGGTTGCCCCGCGACGCGGTCCCGTCGGTTCGCTACCATGGCTCGCGGACTCGCCCCAGGTTCCGAACTGGCCCGACATGCTGACTCAACTGCTCCTCACCCTGTGCACGATCGCCACCCCGCTGCGTGACGATACCGAGCACTTCGAAGCCAAGATCCGACCAGCCCTCATCGAGCACTGCGGCTCGTGTCACGGTGAGCGCCGACAACGATCCGGGCTGAGGCTCGACGGCCCGAGCGGCCTCCGTACCGGCGGCGATCGCGGTCCGGCGCTCGTTCCTGGAGACCCCGAGGCGAGCCTCCTGATCCGCGCGATCCGCTACGACGACGAAGAGCTGCAGATGCCGCCGAGCGGACGCCTCGATGCCGCGACGATCGCGCTGCTCGAGGACTGGGTCCGGAGCGGCGCAGCGATGCCGGGGACATCGATCGAGCCCGGCGATCTCCCGCAGCCGACGCAAGACTTCACCCAGAGCGACCACTGGGCCTTTCAGCCGCTCCGCTCTCCCTCGCTGCCACCGATCGAGCGCTCGGATTGGCCCCGCGATCCGATCGACGACTTCATCCTGGCACGCCTGGAAGAGCAGGGGCTCGCACCCACCGACGATGCCGATGCACGAACCTGGCTGCGGCGCGTCACCTTCGATCTCACCGGGCTTCCCCCGTCGCCTGGCGAGCTGGCTGCGTTCCTCTCGGACGATCCCTCGGCCCGAGCCGAGCGCGCCGTCGACCGTCTGCTCGCCGCGCCGCAGTTCGGCGAGCAGTGGGGACGGCACTGGCTCGACGTGGTCGCCTACGCCGAGAGCCGCGGGCACGAGTTCGACTACACGATCGCCAACGCGTTCCAGTACCGCGACTACGTCGTGCGCGCCTTCAACGCCGATGTCCCCTACGACGACTTCGTCGTCGAGCATCTGGCCGGCGACCTGCTCGAGAGGCCGCGCGTCCATCCGGAAGACGGCTTCGACGAGTCGGTGCTCGGGACAGGCATGTGGCAGCTCGGTGAAGCCGTCCACTCGCCGGTCGACATCCGCGGCGACCAGACCGAGCGCCTCGCGGCGCGCGTCGACGTCTTCGGCAAGGCCTTCTTGGGCCTGACCGTCGCCTGCGCTCGCTGCCACGATCACAAGTTCGACCCGATCAGCGCGCGCGACTACTACGCGCTCTGTGGCTACCTCCTCAGCTCGCGGCCGCGCCAAGTGCGCTTCGACAGCGAGCGGCACAACCTCGAGTTGGCCAATGAGCTCGAGTCCCTGGGCGAGGCCAACGAAGCGCGACTGCGGCGCTGGCTGTCGCGCGAGCTCAGGCCCGAGGTCGATCGCCTCGAGACCTGGCTCGAAGCGGCGAGCACCGTCCTCGAGACCGAGCCGCTGGCTCGCGCGAAGGACATCGTCTTCGAAGACTTCGAAGCGGATGGATTCACGCGCTGGACATCGGACGGCGAGGCCTTCGGCCAAGCACCCCTGAAGCGCGCCCAGCTCGCGAGCTACCAAGGCGATGTCGGCGCCATCGGCGACGGCCTGGTGAACTCCCACAACGTCGTGAATGCCGAAGGCGTCGCGCACTCCGATCACTTTCGGGGACGCTTGACCAGCCAGCCCTTCGTGATCGAAAGAAAGTACGTTCATTTCCTCATCGGCGGCGGCAACCACGTCGGCCAAACCGCCGTGCAACTCCTCGTCGATGGACAGGTCGTTCGCGAGACGCCCGGCCCGGCCGCCAACCGGATGCGTCCCCATTCCTTCGACGTCGGAGAGCTCGCCGGGCGAGAGGCCCGGCTAGTGCTCGTCGACGAGTGGAGCGAGGGCTGGGGCAACCTGGGCGTCGACCACATCGTCTTCAGCGACCGTTCGGCAGTGGCCGTCTTCGGGGGAGACGATCCGAGCGCTCGGCTCGAGGAGCGCCGCGCCGTCATCGATGCGATCGCCAAGGAGGGCGCGCTCGATCGCGAGGTGCTCACGCGCTGGACGGCGGCGATGATCGAGGCCGAGCGCGACGAGTGGCACCTGCTGCGTCCCTGGCTTTTCGGCCGACACGGCGATAGAGACGGGTGGCGTCGCACCGCCCGCGCCTGGCAGCAGCGCGCGCTCGAGGCCCTCGGCGCTCTCGACACGAGCCTCGTTCGCGCCGACGGCGCGCGGCCCGAGGACTGGATCCTCGACGGACCGACGCTCTCTTGGGTGCGGCCCGGCACGTTGCGCATCGGCGAGGTGAGCTCGCCCATCGTCGGCATTCGCACCCGAGGCGGTGTCGAGGCGGATCCGATCTGGAGCGTGCTCGAGATCGACCCGGTCTCGGAGAGCGATCCGACGCAGATCAATTGGCGACAAGACGGCCGCACGGTCCAGACGAAGACGTTTCGTCTCGAGCACGGCCGCCTCTTCTACCGGGTACGGGGATCGGGCAAGTCGGTCGCGATCATCGACGGGTACCGCACGGTCAATGGGCCTCTGCACCACGAGATCCTGCTGAGCTGGAGCGGTGCGGCCGACCAGGAGCAGTGGATCGAGCAGGACCTGCGCGACTACGTCGGCGAGCGCGTCTGGCTCGAGATCAGCCCGATCGAGAAGGACTCTCGCCTGGTACCGTTCGGGGTGTCGGCCATCGTCGAGTCGGACGACCGTCCCTTCGAGACCTCGGCCCCCGGGGCGCTGCTCTTCGAGCAGCTCGATCCGCGGCGCTTGCCGGAGCCCCAGGAGCTCACAGAGGCCTATCGCACCGTGCTGTCTGGGGCGCTCGATCGGCTAGTCACCGGCCGATTGTCCCTCGCCGCCCGTTCCGCTGAGGAGTCCCGCTGGCTCGACTGGATCATCGGAATCCAGGAGGTGCCGCCGGCGAGTGCCCCTGAGCTGGCCGGCTTCTTCGAAGCGCGGTCCGAGTTGATCGAAGGCATTCGAAGGCGCTCGCGCCTCGCGCCCGCGCTCCTCGACGGGAGCGGCGTGGACGAGCTGTTCCTGCCGCGCGGCTCGCATCGCTCCGCGCAAGAACCCGTGCCACGGCGGCTGCTCACGATCCTCGGTGGCGCCCGATCCGCGCCGCCACGCAACGGCAGCGGACGCCTCGAGCTCGCCCGCAGGCTAGTCGATCCCGAATCCAATCCGCTCGTGGCGCGGGTCATCGTCAACCGGGCCTGGCATCATCTCTTCGGCCGCGGGCTAGTCGCCTCGGTCGACAACTTCGGCTTGTTGGGCGAGGCGCCGACGCATCCCGAGCTCCTCGACCACCTCGCGACGAGGCTCGTGAGCGAGGGCTGGTCCCTCAAACGGCTGATTCGCGCGATCGTCCTGTCCCGCACCTACGGTCTCTCGAGCGTCGCCTCGGGCGAAGCGCGCTCGCAGGATCCGACGAATCGCCTTTGGCAGCACGCCATGGTCCGTCGCCTCTCCGGCGAGCAGATCCGCGACGCCGTCCTCGCGATCTCGGGCAGCCTCGATCGAACGATGGGCGGACCGAGCGTCCCGGTTCACCTCACGCCGTTCATGGAAGGGCGCGGTCGACCGGGGAGCGGCCCCCTCGACGGGAACGGCCGACGCAGCCTCTACCTGTCGGTGCGCCGCAACTTCCTCTCGCCATTCTTCCTCGCCTTCGACTTCCCGGTCCCGATGACCACGGTCGGACGTCGCTCGGTCTCGAACGTGCCCGCCCAAGCTCTGGCGATGCTCAACGATCCGTTCGTCCTCGCCGCGACCCAAGAGTGGTCGCGGCGGGTCTTGGCCGAGCACGATCGTGATGAGGATCGACTGGCCGCCATGTTCCTGACCGCACTCTGCCGGGAGCCGTCACCTGAAGAGGCCACCCGGCTGCTGGAATTCGTGAGTGAGAGGAGCCGAGCCGCGATCGATCCGGTCGAGATCTGGACCGACGTCGGCCACGTCCTCCTCAACACCAAAGAGCTCCTCTTCCTGCGCTGAGACCGAAGCGATGCCGAGAGACAAAAGACGCCTCCGCCCTACCACTCGCCGCGAGATGCTGCTGCAATGCGCCAACGGCTTCGGCGCCCTCGCATTGTGTGGCCTCTGGTCAGAGAAAGGCTTCGGCCGAGTACTGCAGGACGAGACCGCCCTTGCCGCTCCGCATCATGCGCCGCGCGCGCGGTCGGTCATCTTTCTGTACATGGACGGCGGTCCGTCGCAGATCGACACCTTCGACCCGAAGCCTCGGCTCGACGCCGAGGACGGTCAGCCGATCGGCATGAAGATCCCCAAGACGCAGTTCGACAACGTCGGGACGGTCATGCGGTCACCCTGGAAGTTCCGCCGGTATGGCGAGAGCGGCCTGCCGGTGAGCGAGCTGTTCACGCATGTGGCGTCTTGCGCCGACGAGCTGGCGATCATCCGCTCGATGACGTCCAACTTCTCCGAGCATACCGGCGCGAATTACTTCCTTCACACCGGCCTCGGCCAGGCCGGTCGTCCCAGCCAGGGCGCGTGGATCGACTACGGCTTGGGCTCCGAGAGCCAGAACCTGCCAGGCTTCGTCGTGTTGAACGGCGGGTTGATCCCACCCGGCGGAGTCGAGAATTTCGGTAGCGGCTTCTTGCCCGCGGCGCATCAGGCCTCGATCCTGCTGCCCAGTGATCCGCCGGTGGCGAATATCGTCCCGAAGGAGAAGACGCCTGCGGATCAAATCCGCAAGCTCGAGCTGATGCAGGAGCTCGACCGCGGCTTGCTCGGACGCATTGGTCCTGTCGATGCCGTCGAGGGCGCGATCGCCAACTACGAGCTCGCCTTCCGCATGCAGAGTGCTGTTCCCGAGCTGACGGACTCGAGCGGTGAGACCGAAGCGACCAAGCGGTTGTATGGCTTCGATGCGGAGTACGAGCCGACGCGCATCTACGCGCGGCAGTGTCTCCTGGCGCGGCGCTTGGTCGAGCGCGGCGTGCGCTTCATCGAGCTGACCTGCCCGAACATCGGCGGGGACCGCTGGGACCAACACGACAACCTCGCCCGCGACCACGAGCGCAACGCCCGCGCGGTCGATCAGCCGATCGCCGGTCTCCTGAAGGATCTTCGCTCACGCGGGATGCTCGACTCGACGCTCGTCGTCTGGGGCGGTGAGTTCGGTCGCACGCCGATGGCGCAGGGCAGCAAGGGCCGGGATCACAACCCCTACGGGTTCACGATGTGGCTGGCGGGCGGCGGCGTGAAAGGCGGCACGATCCACGGCGCGACCGACGAGTACGGCTACTACGCGATCGAGGGCAAGCAGACGATCCACGATCTCCATGCGACGATGCTGCACCTGCTCGGCATCGACCACAAGCGCCTCACCTACCGCTTCAGCGGCCGCGACATGCGCCTGACCGACGTCCACGGCGAGCTGATCGAGCCGATCCTGGCGTAAGCAGAATGCAATGGAGTGCCCAAGTCGAGGAAGCCGGGGACCAAGTCTCCTTGCGAGAATTTTCCCGAGCGAGCTTGGGCCTCTCCGAACGTCCAACGGCCCGACTTCCAACTCTCAACTTTGAAGCTGGCGGTCCGATCGCACCCGGCAGCATCGGGCCACGGAGTGTCGGATCTCAGGTCTGGGTCCACTCCGAGGCGCTTGGATGGAGGACACGGAGACCGGCTAAAGCCGGCGGTCCGAATGGCCCCTTGCTCGGCACCTCCTGGCTCGTTCATTAGCGACTTCGAGGAAGCGGCTCACCGCTCAGAAGACGCTTCCCGTTTCGGTCGCGCGGGCTCTGGTTTGACGCCATGTTTCGGATCAGCGGAGCCCCCAGCGCGGCGCCGGAGCATACAGGTGGTGAAACGTGCTCGGTGCGATGGAGTGCCCAAGTCGAGCGAGTCAAAGACCGAGTCTCTTGGTGAGGGCATCCACGAGCGAGCTTGGGCCTCTCCGAACGTCCAACGGCCGGACTTCCAACTCTCAACTTTGAAGCTGGCGGTCCGATCGCACCCGGCAGCATCGGGCCACGGAGCTTCGGATCTCAGGTCTGGGTCCACTCCGAGGCGCTTGGATGGAGGACACGGAGACCGGCTGAAGCCGGCGGTCCGAATGTGGCGTACCGAACGCCGGATGTTTCGGATCAGCCTCATTGATCGGCGGTACCCTTGTCTCCCGCACGCTCGAGAATGAGTGATCCCTTCTGATCCGTGGCGAGAGACTTGAGGAAGCCTCGAGGCACGTCGTTGCCGAGGCCGATCACGTGCAGCGTCACCTGGTTGAGGGCGTTCCAGCGCTTGACTGCGGCGAGGATGCGCTTGGGGTCGTCGGGCTGGTTGCCGACGTAGGGGCGGCCGTCAGTCAGGAGGAAGATCGTGTCGACCTGGCACTCGTAGTAGCGATCGAAGGTGCCGCGCCCGGCGATGATGAAGGCGCGCTCGAGGGCGTCGTAGATCGCGGTCCCGAACTTCAGCTCGATCTCTCGTAGCCACTGCTGCGCGCGGCGGACGTTGGCGGGCGTCGCCTTGACCATCTTGGGCTGGAACTGCTCGAGCGTGCCGGCGAAGTGCACGATATTGAAGCGCTTCTCGGGCGAGAGCTCGCCGAGCACTCGGATCAGCTCGTCCCGGGCGCGCATCCAACGCGTCTCGTCTTTCTCGTCGGCCTGCTTGCCGCGCAGCGTCTGATTCATCGAGAGCGAGCTGTCGATGAGGTACAACACCGACTCGCCGTCGACCGGGATGCTGTGATAGCGGCTCGCATTCGAGTGGCTCGGCTTCGTCGGCTTGCCCCCGCCCAGCTTCACGTTGCCCGAGACGTAGGGCTGCCCTTCGGCCTCGAGCCATCGGTCCCAGGCCACCTTGGAAGTGCCGATCGGCTGACGGGTCAGAATCTCGAGCGCTTCGCCCATCCGCTCCTGCGTTCGCCCCTCTTCCTCGCCCAGCCTCTCGATCAAGGGCTCGATCGACTCGGGAGAGGCCATCCGCGCCAGAGCGGCAGCCGCGTGCTCACGCACGATCGACTCTTTGTGCTTCAAGGCGCGGAGCACCGGCTGCACCCACACCGACGCGCGCGGTCCGAGGCTCTCCGCGAACCGCAACGCGACGAGGAGATCCTCGGTGCTCTTGGCGCGAGGAAAGGAGCGACCGACGAGCTGGTCGTCCGTCAGGCTCTCGGCGCGCCGAATGAGCCGCAGCCGCAAGGAAAGTGGCAGGCGCGTCGAGCCGAGCGCTCGGTCGACCAGCCGCTCGATGGCTTCAGGGGTCTTCAGCTTCTGCAGGCGGTTCTCGAGTGCTTCTTGAACGACTCGGACTTCGTCGATCTCCTTGCGCAGGGGATTGAGCGAGCGGTCTTTCTCATCGCGCTGCAGGCCCGGGCGTCGCCGCTCGATGTCCTCGCCCGCCTCGTTCTCGAGGAACAGGTAGGCGTCGACGAGCAGGCTCGCGATCTCGACCGAGTCGGCATCACCGAGGCCTTCGATCGCCTCGAGCCGCTGCTTTTGGGTGACGTCTTCCGACGTCGAGAACACACGGCGGAACCGCCCGGTATCCTGGGCTCCGGCGAGGCCGGCGAGAAGGAGCAGAGAGATCGCCAGTCGGGTCATCGATGTGCACTTTCTCTGAAGGAGCGAGAGATCCGTTCGGCCCCCGTGAATCGAATCCCATGGATCGTGAGATCCGAATCGAATCGGGCGACGGCCGAGGGGGGAATTCCCCGTTCGGCCTTCGAACCGTCCGTATATACTGCCTCTCGAACCGCCGGGGGTCCAGCCCACTGGGGTTCGCTCCCCTCCAATCGCTCGGAAAGTGAGGAACCTGGTCATGAAGATCCTGATGCGAACAGGGCTAGTCGCCATCGCCTGTCTCGCGATGCTGGGTGTCGCACGCGGCGCCGACGAGCTCAACGTGCTCATCATCGACGGTCAGAACAACCACAACTGGAAGTCGACGACCCCAGTCCTCGAGAAGGTCCTCGAGAAGTCGGGCCGGTTCACGGTCGATGTCGTCACGACGCCGCCGCAAGGCGCCGGCGGCGAGGCCTGGAACGACTTCCGTCCGAGCTTCGAAGACTACGACGTGATCTTGAGCAACTACAACGGCGAGGACTGGCCCGAGACGGTCCGCACGGCGCTCGAGGATTACATCTCCGGTGGCGGCGGCCTCGCTCTGGTCCACGCGGCGAACAACGCATTTCCCTACTGGAGCGCTTGGAACGAGATGATCGGGCTAGGTTGGCGCCCAGCGAGCTTCGGCGCGCGCATCACCATCGGGGACGACGGGGAGGTGATTCGCACCGAAGCGGGCGAGGGTCCCGGCGCGGGTCACGGTCGCCAGCATCCCTTCCAGGTCCATGTGCGCCAGCCGAATCATCCGATCATGCAGGGCTTGCCCGAGATCTGGATGCACACCCAGGACGAGCTCTACCACGGACAGCGCGGTCCCGCGAAAGACATGACCGTGCTCAGCAGTGCGTTCTCCGCGAAGGAGACGGGCGGCACGGGCGAGAACGAGCCGATGACGTGGGTCATTCCTTATGGCCAAGGGCGCGTCTTCGTGACGGTGCTCGGTCACGTGATGGGCGAGCAGATGCCGGCCATGGAGTGCGTCGGATTCCGCACGATCCTCGCCCGCGGCTGCGAGTGGGCGGCCACCGGCGAGGTGACTTTGCCGGTGCCGAAGAACTTCCCCGATGCCGAGAACACTAAGACCGGCATGCCGATCTACCCGGTTTCAGGAGTCTCCGCCGTGGCCACGCAAGCGAATGCGCCGCTGAAATTCGAGATGAAGCGTCTCAACGGTACGCCCGCCGATCTCTCCGATTACCAGGGCAAGGTCGTCCTGATCGTGAACACCGCGAGCAAGTGCGGCCTGACGCCGCAGTACGAAGGCCTGCAGAAGCTCCATGAGCAGTTCGCAGACGACGGGCTCGCCGTCCTCGGGTTCCCCGCGAACGAGTTCGGTCGGCAAGAGCCCGGCTCGAACCAGGAGATCTCCGAGTTCTGCACGCAGAACTATGGCGTGACGTTCGACATGTTCTCCAAGGTGGTGGTCAAGGGCGATGGCATCTGCCCTCTGTACGACTACCTGACCTCGGAGAAGACGAACCCGGGCTACTCCGGCGAGATCACCTGGAACTTCGAGAAGTTCCTGATCGGCCGCGACGGCAAGGTCATCGCGCGCTTCAGCCCCCGCGTGGCCCCTGGCGATCCGACGCTGATGATGAAGCTCAAGAGCGCCCTCGCCGCGAACTGAGCATTCTGTTCCCGGCACAAATGGCCCACTTTCGAGTGAACCATCCGTGCCGGGCACCGACCACCCATCTCCCAGGGCCGCACGATGAAGGCGTGGCTCTCCTTGGCGCTGAGACGCAGCGTCGTCAGGCGCGCGACCAAGACGGCCGTGCTCGTCGGGACGGTCCTCGCCGCGATCAACCACGGCGACGCGATCCTCGGCGGTGACGTCGACGCTTCCCGCCTCGCCCGCATCCTGCTGACCTATTTCGTTCCCTACGCCGTGTCGACGGCGTCGAGCGTCGGGGCATTGCGGGAGTCCGGATGAGCCGCGGTTTACTTGGCGACTCGAGAAAGGCACTCTGGCGTGCTGAAGGGGAGCGCCTCTGGAGCTGACTCATGAAACGTCTCGTCCGATGGTTCGCCGCGACCATCCTCGTGGTCTTTCCCGCCTCCTACCTGCTTTGGGAATGGCGCTTCAAGTCCGACCCGATCCTGCCGCAGCTCTCCTACACGGGGTTTCGCGAGCGGTTCTCGGTCGGCGACTCGGACTACTGGACTCACGCGGTCTGGGTACTCTTGGTGCTGATCGTCCTCAACTCGGGAATTCGGCTCGTCGAGCTCGGCATCGTCGCGATCGAGAACTGGCGAGACCGAGACCGATGATCCCGCATTCCCGATCCGGGTCCAAGGAGGACTGACCTTGCCGAAGTTCTTGCGCAATGCGATTCGAGTGTGGGTCGCCACCGTCCTCGTCACGCTGGTGGCCTCGTACTTCTTATGGGAGTGGCGCTTCGAGAGCGACCCGATCCTCCCGAGCCTCTCCTACGAGGGCTTCAGCGAGCTCATCGCTCCCGACACGGAGCCCAACTACTGGACCTACGCGGTCTGGGTGGCTGCGGTGCTCCTGACGATCAATGCCCTGATCCGGCTGGTGGAGCTCGGCCTCGTCCTGCTCACGCAGCGGCGGAAGCGAAAGAAGCCGCGCACCGACGAGGAGTGAGCGAGTCCCCGCAAAAGTGGGACATCTGTGCCGGGAACGGAATGCTCACTTCAGCGCGGCTTGGATGCGCTCGGCGAGGTCTTTGCCGCGGGAGTCGTCCAGCCTCGAGGCGGGCCAGCCGATGCCCAGGCCGCTCTGGCCGATCTTCGGGATGACGTGGAAGTGGACGTGGAACACCGCTTGGTGAGCGTCGCTGCCGTTGTTCTGCAGGACGTTGTACGCCTGGGCTCCGGTGGCCTCCATCACGGCGCGGCACACCCTGGGTAGCACCCGGCCAATCGCCGCCGACGACTCGTCACTCAGCTCGTGGAGTTGCGCCTTGCGCTCTTTGGGGATCACGAGCACGTGACCGTCGCTCAAGGGAAAGATGTCGAGGAACGCCAAGACGTGCTCGTCCTCGTAGACACGATGACAGGGGATCTCGCCGCTCAAGATCTTGTCGAAGATCGTCTCTTCGCTCATCGCTTCGGTCTCCTGGTAACTCAGACCGCGACCTGTCCGAAGGTCTTCTTCAGATACGCGAGGCTCTCGACAGCGATCGTCTCGGGCCCCGGCGAGTAGTCGAAGACCTCGACCGACACCCAACCATCGTATCCGATTCGATCCAGGACCTTCGCGATCGGCCTGAAATCGACATCGCCCATGCCCGGACCGCGCAAGTTGGGATCATTGGCGTGGAAGTGCGCCAGCCACTCCCGGCTGGTTTCGATGATATCCGGGACCTCCCGAGACTCACTACTCATCGCCTTGACGTCGAGGTGCAGCCGGCACCGTGGATGATCCACTCGCCGAATCAGCTCGATCGTCTCCTCGGCGGTCGTCAGGAAGTTGGTCTCCTTCGGCGCGAGCGGCTCGAGGGCGATCGTCACGCCCAAGGGATCGGCGACCTCGCAGATCGCGCGCAGCACCTCGGCCGCGTTCTTCGCGGCGTCCTCGTATGGCTGTCCGTCCTGCGTCGTCCTCTGCCCCGGGCTGCCCCAGACGAGAATGTTGCCTCCCATCGCCGCGCAGAGGCGGGCGAGGTGACTGACGAAATCGGCCGTCTTCTGCCGAACGGCGGCGTCGGGCGTCGTGAGGTGATGACCGGGCGGCGCGACGAGCAGCCAGTGAAATGCCGCCACCTCCAGCCCCGCGCGGCGCACGACGTCGCCGAGCTGCTTCGCCCTCGCCTCGGTGAGCTCGCTCGGGTCCTTCGCCAGAGTGAATGGCGCGATCTCGATGCCGGCGTAGCCGGTCGACGCGACGTGCTCACAAGTCTTCTCCAAGTCCCAGTCGACGTAGGTCTCGTTGCAGATGGCGAAGCGCATTTTGGAACCCGGAGCAAAGTGCATCGAAGCGGCCGCCCCATCGGCGGTCCGGCCCTCCCAGAGTGCCAGGCGTTGCTCGGGGCTCCAACCACTTTCAGCCCTCTCGAGCTGAATGGCGCCGAGCGAGGGAGCCTCAGCCCAAGCTTGCTCCGACTTGGGCACTCCGACTTGCGCGGCCCAGCATCTCGCGCAATGAGCCGTGCCACCTGCCGGTCGGGGCCGATTCCGAGTCCCGAGCGTTCGTGGTAATCTGACGCGCCCAGAGGCTCTCGATCGTCCGGGTCCTGACCCGGAGCCAGATTTTCATGGAGGTGGCTCGGTGAAGAAGCTGATCCCGTACCTGTTGCTGATCGCGTCGCCGGCGTGCACCGACGAGCTGGAGTTCCCGACGAAAGCGGCGGACACGATCCGCGCCGATGAGCTCGGGCAGAAGATCGCCCAGCTCGCCTCGGACGAGCTCGAAGGGCGTGGCCCCTCGTCCGAGGGCGAGAAGAAGACGCTGGCCTACCTGGTCGAGGAATACCAGCGCATCGGCTTGGAGCCGGCGGTGGACGGGACCTACTTCCAGGACGTGCCCTTGGTCGACATCTCGGCGAGCCCCGAGATGACGCTGACGATCACCTCGGATCAGGGTGACCTCGAGCTCGCCTTCGGCCAGGACATGATGGCCTGGACCAAGCGCGTCCAAGAGGACATCGCCGAAGAAGGAAGCGAGCTGGTCTTCGTGGGGTACGGCGTCGTCGCACCGGAATACGAGTGGAACGACTACGAGGGCCTCGACGTCGCGGGCAAGACCGTGGTCATGCTGGTCAACGATCCGGGCTTCGCGACGCAGGACGAGAAGCTCTTCAATGGCAACGCGATGACCTACTACGGCCGCTGGACGTACAAGTTCGAGGAGGCGGCGCGCCAGGGAGCGAGGGGTGCCCTGATCATCCACGAGACGGACGCGGCGGGCTACGGCTGGGAGGTTGTCAGCGGGAGCTGGGCCGGCTCGCAGTTCGACCTGGTGTCGGCCGACGGGAACGCCTCGCGCTGCGCCTTCGAGGGCTGGCTGTCGGGCGAGGCGGCGAACCGGGTGCTCGGCCTGGCCGGCCTCGACGTCCAGAAGGCGAAGAAGAAGGCGCTCGAGAAGAGCTTCCAGCCGATCCCCCTCGGGGCCACGGCCTCGATCACGATTCAGAACGAGATCGTTCGCTCGACGTCGAAGAACGTGATCGGTTTGATGAAAGGAAGCAAGCGTCCTGATGAGTACATCATCATCATGGCGCACTGGGACCACCTCGGCCTCGACCCGGAGAAGGCCAAAGAGGGCGACGGCATCTACAACGGCGCCGTCGACAACGCCTCGGGCGTCGCTGGCCTGCTCGAGCTGGCCGAGGCCTTCTCGGCACTCGAGAAGAATCCCGAGCGCTCGATCCTCTTCGCGGCGGTGACCGCTGAGGAGTCCGGCCTGCTCGGCTCCAAGCACTACGCCGAGAATCCGACCGTCCCTCTCTCCCAGATCGTCGCCGGCCTGAACATGGACGGGCTGAACTACTACGGGGCGACCCGCGACATCACCGTCGTCGGCTACGGCAGCTCCGAGCTCGAGGATTACCTCCGCGAAGCCGCCAAGGTCCAGAATCGCGTCGTCACTCCCGAGGACACCCCCGAGAAGGGCTACTACTTCCGCTCGGATCACTTCCAGTTCGCCAAGATGGGCGTGCCGATGCTCTACACCGAGGCGGGGATCGAGCACCTCGAGAAGGGCAAGGAGTTCGGGCGCGCCCAGAACGAAGCGTACACCCGCGACCGATACCACAAGCCCTCCGACGAGTACGACGCGAGCTGGGACCTGACGGGCGCCGTCCAAGACCTCGAGCTCTTCTTCGCGGTGACCTGGCGCCTGGCCAATGAGGAGTCCTGGCCGAACTGGTACGAGGGGAACGCGTTTCGGGCCATCCGCGACGCCTCCAGGCAATAGGGACACCGGTCTCTCCCCTCACCCGCATGCGCGCGCCTCGGTGGGACTCGCCGAGGCGCTTCCCTATCCAGCGAGAGTCGATCGATGAGATACGTCCTGATCATACTCGGTTTGATCGCCTCGGCGGCGGCCGCCCAGCCTCATCCCCAGCCCGAGCTGTTCACCTGGCCCAACGAGTACAGCCGGGCCAACAGCGATCCCTGGATCGCCGAGCACCACGGCCAGATCCTCGAGATGAAGCCCAAGCTGCTGGTGATCAATTTCTCCAACCAGCTCTCACCCGATGACCTCGAAAGGCAGACCCAGAAGCTCATCGACGCCCTCGCCGAGAGCTCGCGCTATCACGGCTTCGAGAACGAGGAGGCGCCGCCCTTCCTCCGCTACGAGGTCTTCAAGACCGTCGATCTGCGCGACCTGGACCGCACGAAGGGCAACTGCTCTCGCTCGCCGATCAAGCCCGGCATCGAGACCGGCATCAACATGGACTACTCGGCGCTCTACTCCGAGCGGTTCACGCAGTGGTACGACGTGAAGGACCCGGACGACGCCAGCCGCCGCCTGAGCCTGGCCGAGATGGTTGACCGCGGGCTAGTCCACGAGGTCTGGTTCTTCATCTGCGTCGATGACTGGCTCCGGTGCTACGAGTGCATCGAGATCAAACCTGTCTATGATGAGACCTTCAAAAAGGTCGGAGACGCGCATCGTCATGCGGGCAACGGCGAGGATCCCGACCTGATCTGGACCGGCCGCAGCCTCCGCTTCAACGGCATCAATCATGAGCGCGGTACCGGCTGCGCCATGGAGAACCTCGGACACTCCCTCGAGGGCATGGCCCACTCGAACGTCATTCCCTACTTCAAGCGCTACTTCTACGAGTTCGCCGGCTTCGACCTCGACACGCGCTACGACTTGCCCTTCAACTCGTTCTACCCGCTCTGGGGCGATGGCAAATCGATCCTTTATCCCGAGCCGGACGTCGCCTTGATCGAGCGCGACGACGAGTACTTCCGGCTGGAGGGATACGTCGCCTGCGGCGGCAACGTCCACTTCCCGCCCAACGGCCGCCGGCATTACGACATGTCGAACGACACGCCAGTCCTCTCGACGATCGAGGACTGGCGCATCGGTAGCGGTGAGAACGGCGAGGACCTTGCCAAGCCGTGGACCAGTGAGGTCCTGGCCCCGTACCTCGAAGTCGCCCCCGATTGCATGGGCGCCTGGCTGGTCTACTGGCGTCAGTGCATGCCCGGTCTGATGAACGAGCAGCGCGACGACGAGGGAAAGCCCATGAAGAACTGGTGGCCCTTCCTCTTCTATTGAGCCTGAGCCAGGCCGGGCGGGGGGTGGCTCCTCGCCTCCTCACTCGCTACGATTCGCGGGCAAGATCCCCCTCGAGAAAGAACATCAACCCGGAGATGATCTCGTGACTCAGACTCTGATCGGCCGCCTTCTGATCATCGGCTCCCTGGCACTCGCGAGCGGCTTTGCCCGGGACGCACGTGCCGACGATTTGCTGGCGCCCCAGGGGGCCACGCCGCTGTTCAACGGCGAGGACCTCAGCGGCTGGAAGGGGCTGGTGGCGGATCCGCCGAAGCGGGCCCAGATGTCGGAAGCCGAGCTCCGAGAGGCACAGAAGAAGTCCGACGAGGAGATTCGAAAGCACTGGCGCGCCGAAGCCGGCGAGATCATCAACGACGGCTCGGGGCCCCACCTGTGCACCGACCGCGACTACGGCGACTTCGAGCTCTGGCTCGACTGGAAGATCACCTCCGGCGCCGACAGTGGCATCTACCTGCGCGGTAGCCCGCAGGTGCAGATCTGGGATCCCGTCGACGGCATCGATCAGGCGAAGGTCGGCTCGGGTGGCCTCTACAACAATCAGAAGCATCCTTCGAAGCCCCTCGTCGTCGCCGACCGACCGACCGGCGAGTGGAACAGCTTCTACATCCGCATGATCGGCGAGCGCGTGACGGTGCGCTTGAACGGACAGCTCGTCGTCGACGACGTGCCGCTGGAGAACTACTGGGAGCGCGACCGCCCCATCTATCCGAAGGGTCAGATCGAGCTGCAGACCCACGGCGGCGAGATACGCTTTCGGCGGCTCTACATCCGCGAGATCTCGGCCGAGGAGGCCAACCGAGAGCTCGCGCACTTCGACGAGACCGGCTACCGCTCGCTGTTCAACGGCCGGGACATGACCGGCTGGCAAGGTGCGGTCGATGGCTACCAAGCTGCGAACGGCGTCCTGTCTTGCGAGCGCGGGCACGGCGGCAACCTCTACACGAAGGACGAGTTCTCGGACTTCATCCTCCGCTTCGAGTTCCGGCTCGAGGCCGGCAGCAACAACGGCCTCGGGATCCGAGCGCCCCTCGAGGGCGACGCCGCGTATGTCGGAATGGAGCTCCAGATCCTCGACAACTCCGCCGAGAAGTTCGCCCATCTCAAGCCCTACCAGTACCACGGCTCGGTGTACGGCGTGCAGCCGGCCCACCGCGGTTATCAGCGCCCCGTCGGCGAGTGGAACTTCCAAGAGGTCGTCTGCAGCGGAAAGAGGGTGACGGTGCGACTCAACGGCACGACCATCGTCGACGTGGACCTCGGCCAGCTCGAGGGGACGGCCGATGGACGTCCGCATCCCGGATTGCAGCGCACCAGTGGCCACATCGGATTCCTCGGACACAACGACCCCGTCGCATTCCGCAACATCCGTCTCCAAGAGCTCGACTGATGTCGGAGCAAGACTTCTCGGCGCGCGCCGAGACGGTCCTCCGGCTGGTCCAAGAAGACAAGCCGGAGGCTGCCGAGGCTCTCCTCGGCGAGCTCTACGACGAGCTCCGCTCGCTCGCCAAGGCCAAGCTCCGCCACGTGCCACCCGGCAACACGCTCCAAGCGACGGCGCTCGTGCACGAGGCCTACCTCAAGCTGGTCGGCAAGCAGGACCCGGGCTGGGACGGGCGGCGCCACTTCTTCGGCGCGGCCGCCGAGGCAATGCGTCAGATCCTCGTCGAGCAGACCCGGCGCAAGAAGGCCGTCAAGCGCGGCGGCGATCGGAAGCGCGTCGACTTCGAGAACCTGACGATCAGCGCCGACGGTCCTTCCGAGGACGAGGCGGAGGACCTCCTGGCTCTCGACCGGGCGCTCAATCGGCTCGAGAAGAAGGACGAGCGCAAGGCGCAGATCGTCAAGCTCCGCCACTTCGCGGGCCTCACCATCGCCCAAGTCGCCGAAGCGCTCGGCGTGTCCGACTCGACGGTCGAGAAGGACTGGCGCATGGCGCGGTCGCTTCTCTACACCTTCATGAAGCACGAGAGCGAAGAGTAGCTGAAGTTCATTTACTCAAAAGCTCTCGCCAGGCGAAGCGGTAGAGATTGCGAGAGTCGACGTAGCGCCCGTCGCGGGACGTCGAGCCCAAGACGACCACGATGAGGCGCTGACCGTCCCGCTCGCCGCTGGAGACGAGGCAAGCTCCCGCGCCCGCCGTCGTGCCCGTCTTGATGCCGTCGTAGCCTTCGATCTCGAGCAGTCGGTTCGTGTTGCGCCAGACCACCTCCCGCTGTGCGCCGTCGGGGCCCTCGAGCCGGCAGCGGTAGCTCGGCGTCGCGACGATCTTGCGCAAACGCTCGTTGCCGCGCGCCACGATGGCCAGTCGGACCAGGTCCCGGGCCGACGAGACGTTCGCGCTGTTGCCGTGTGGATCGAGGTACTTCGTCTCCTCGAGCCCCATCTCGTCGGCTCGCGTGTTCATCTCCGAGACGAAACGGGACACGGCATCCTGGTCGCCATCCAGGCCGAGCACCTCGCCGAAGACCTCGGCGACTTGGATCGCGGCGTCGTTGCCCGAGGGCAAGAGCAAGGCGTGCATCAGGTCCTGGATGGTCAGGGTCTCCCCCTCGCGAATCCCCGACGTGCTGCCCGTCGTCCGATCCGCAGCGCGCGACACCGTCACGCGCCTCTCGAGGAGCTCGGGATGCTCTCTCACGATCTCGAGGGCGATCCAGGCCGTCATGATCTTGGTCGTGCTGGCCATCTGCCGCGGGGCCTCGGCGTCGTGGGACCAGAGCAGCCGTCCGGACTCGCCGTCGGCGACGGCCCATGCGGGTGCGCTCACGATCGGCGGTCCGTTCAGCGACTCGCCAAGCACCTTCTTCGGCCGCGGCTCCTGGGCGGCGAGCGACACGGGCCCGTGCTCGAGGTGAGAGGTCACCGCTCGTCCCAGCAACATCGCCGCGATCAGCGCGGCCAAGATCCCGACTCTCATCCTCGATCCTTCCGTCCGGGCGCTCCGAGAGCGACGGCAGCGCTCTCCTGAATCCTCACCTCCATTTTTACGGACTTCGAGCCCCATCGCGAATGGGCGGCTGACGGCGAAAGGCCGGACCGAGACGGCCCGACGCCGGTCCCCCGGTCCTGAAACGCCACGGAGTCGACGTCATGAATGCCCTGAACGACACCTTCCACCAGCAAGTCCGCACGGTAGCCAGCGTGCAATCCCTCGCGGATCGCTGCCAGAACGGTCCCCTGCCCGAAGACTACGACGAGATCGTCGCCTTGGTCGGCCGCTTCGTCGCCGCTCGCCTCCAGAGACCGAGCGAGCCACTCGACGAGAAGCACCGGGCCGCCATCCACAGCCTGTTCGGCGACGCCTTGACGACACCCGACACGATGATGGGCCACGTCTTCGCCAAGCCCTTCGGCTATGCCGGTGACTTCCAGATCATCGACAAGATCTACACGCTCCACGAAGGCCGCTCGACTCGAGCCAAGCGCTGGGACCGGTTCTTTCATGCGCAGGCCGCCACTCAGGCCGTGCGCAATCGCAAGGAGCTCTTCAAGCGGCTCCTCCGCGACAAGGCGAGCGCGGGAGCGGTGCGCGTGCTCGATGTCGCGAGCGGACCGGCGAGGGATCTCGAGGAGTTCTTCTCCGAGCTCCCCGAGCTCGCCAAGAACGTCGAGGTTCAATGCGTCGACATGGACGCTGGCGCCATCGCCCATGCCAAGTCCTTGCTCGGGACTTGGAATCGCCGCGTGAGCTTCACCCAAGCGAACATCTTCAAGTACCGCAGCCCCGAGAAGTACGACCTGGTCTGGTCCGCCGGGTTGTTCGACTACTTCGACGATCGCACCTTCATGGCCGTCCTTCGCAAGTGCGCCAAGAACGTCGCGCCCGGCGGCGAGCTCGTCGTCGGGAACTTCCACCCCAGGAACCCGACTCGCCCCTTGATGATCCTCCAAGACTGGATCCTGTATCACCGAACCGAAGAAGACCTCGTACGACTGGCGCAAGAAGCACTCGGCGGCGAGACGGCTTGCATGGTCGAGAGCGAAGAAGAAGGCGTCAACCTGTTCCTGCGCGTGAGGGGGCCGGTCTGAGGTTGCTCGGGTGCTCGGGTGGCTGGGTGCTCGGGTGCTTAGGTGCTTGGGTGCTCGGGTGCTTGGGTGCTCGGGTGCTTGGGTGGCTGGGTGCTTGGGTGCTTGGGTGGCTGGGTGATTGGGTGCTTGGGTGCTTGGTTGGATGGGTGCTCGTGTGCTCAGGTGCTTGGGTGCTCAGGTGCTAGGGTGCTCAGGTGCTTGGGTGCTCAGG
>JAVJTD010000195.1:0-28731 GCA_040219065.1 Planctomycetota bacterium | reverse complement strand
CGTTGACTGGCGAGGCTGTCTGCTCGTCCCTGACTCACCGCGAGACGGATGAGGTCCTTGCCGTGTACCTCGTCGCCCCAACGGCAAGCGCTTGGTGTCAGGGACCCGTGCGGGCTCTGGTTCGAAGGTCGCGCGGGCTCTGGTTCGACGGCGACTTCGGCCACGGAGCTTAGGATCTGAGGTCTGGGTCCTCTTCGAGACGTTTGGAGAGAGGACACGGAGACCGGCTGAAGCCGGCGGTCCGAGTGAGAAGGCCTGGCGCATCCTTCCCCTCGTGGCTTCTGTTATCATCCGCGCTTCCGGCGGTTCCGAGAGAGATGGCGAGTGGGAGGCTGCCATGTGGATGGTTTGGACCGGGGTGGGGATCGTCGTCTTGTTGGTCGGTCTGGCGATCTGGGACATCGTCCAACCGCAGCACGCGATTCGGCGGAATTTCCCTCTGATCGGGAGGGTGCGGTACCTCTTCGAGCCGCTCGGTGCGCCACTGCGTCAGTACATCGTGACCTCGAACACCGAGGAGCGACCCTTCGATCGCATCACGCGCTCGTGGGTGTATCAGTCGGCCAAGGACGTCAACAACACGATCGGCTTCGGCTCGGAGCGAGACAAGGGCGAGGTCGGCTCCTTTGGTCTTCTGCCCAGCATGTATCCCTTCATGGCGGAATCCGAGCACGAAAGCCGCTGTCACATCGTGCTGGGAGAGGACCGGGCCCAGCCTTACGAAGTGCCATCGTGGGTGAACATCTCGGCGATGAGCTTCGGCTCCTTGTCGGCGCGCGCCATCGAGGCGATGTCGCTGGGCGCGAAGAAGGCCGGCTGCTTTCTCAATACCGGTGAGGGCGGTGTCTCGAGGCATCATCTGAGTGGCGGCTGCGATCTGGTCTTCCAACTCGGCACCGGCAAATTCGGCGCCCGCGGTCCGGATGGCTTCTTCGACCCCGAGCGCTTCAAGGCCGTCTGTCAGCGTCCCGAGGTCAAGGCGATCGAGCTGAAGCTCTCGCAGGGCGCCAAGCCCGGCAAGGGGGGCATGCTGCCCGCCGAGAAGGTGAGCGCGGAGATCGCCGAGGCGCGGGGCATCCCGGTGGGCGTCGCGTGCGTCAGCCCGCCGCGCCATGTCGAGGTCACGGATCCGAAGTCACTGCTCGAGTTCATCGCTCGGCTGCAAGAGCTCTCGGGCAAGCCGGTCGGCATCAAGCTGTGTCTCGGCTGGGACGGCGAGATCGAGGAGCTGGTCTGCCGGATGCAGGAGTCGGGCCTGCACCCGGACTGGATCACCGTCGACGGGGCGGGCGGCGGCACGGGGTCGGCGCCGCCGAGCTTCGCCGACTACATGGGCATCCCGCTCTACGAAGCGCTGCCCGTCGTCGAGGACGCCCTGCTCCGCTACGGCTTGCGTCGTCAGGTGAAGATCATCGCCTCGGGCAAGCTGGTGCTCGGCGCTCCGGCGGCGATCGCCTTCGCGCTCGGCGCGGACATGGTGAGCACGGCGCGTGGGTTCATGTTCGCCTTGGGTTGCATCCAAGCACTCCAGTGCCACCAGAACACGTGTCCGACCGGAGTGGCGACGCAGAATGCCTGGCTGCAGAGGGGGCTGGTCCCGGTGGACAAAGCGACGCGTGTCGCCAACTACCACAAGAACCTGGTCAAGGACCTGCTGGCCTGCACGCATGCCGTCGGCGTTCCGACGCCCGACCTTCTGCGCCGCTACCACGCCTGCCTCGTCACCGAAGCGGCGAGCAAGCAATCCCTCGACACCGTCTACCCGTATCCCGCCGGCTACGAGTCCGACATGATCGGCCGAGCCTCGTTCGGAGGCGTTTGAAGCCGGTGAGGCATTGCGCCCGGAAACCAGAGCCCGCGCGACCGAACCGCAAGGAGATCACGGAGCATCCCGCGACCTACGCGACAGAGCTCTCTCCCGAGCTGGGAGGCTCCGAGCGAGGGTGCCTCGGGAACGCCGGTGAAGCGCTTCATCGGTGAGCGTCGCAGTCGGAAAGCCGGCGCTCCGCGCCTTGTTGTCAGGCGGAATCAGCGGAGACATGAACTTCAAAGTTGAGAGTCGGACGTCGAGCCGTTGAGCGTTCGGGAAAGCCAGGAAGGTCGTGAAGCAGCTCCGCGAGAACTTCAAAGTTGAGAGTCGGACGTCGAGCCGTTGGATGTTCAGAGAGGCTCAAGCTCGCTGGCGAGAGCCGGTCCGCCGCCCGGAGTCACCCCAGACCCGCCTATGAGGATTCCCTGGAAGGAGAAAATGATGCAACACCGCGTTCGTGAAGCGGAGGTGGCTTGGTACGAGGTGAGCTCGCCGAGCGGGGAGCGGACGTTCAAGGTCAAGAGCCTCGGCCAGGCCGTGGGGGCGAAGCGGCTGGGCACCAGCCTGTACGAGATCCCTCCGGGCGGGACCGCCTGGCCCTTTCATTATCACTGCGCCAATGAGGAGGCGATCTTCGTCCTCTCCGGGCGGGGGCATGTGCGGCTGACCGAGGAGAGCCTCGAGGTTCAGGAAGGCGACTATGTGACCTTTCCCGTCGGTGAGGACGGTGCTCACCAGATCCGCTGCGAGGGGGAGGAGCCACTCCGCTTTCTGTGCCTCTCGACGATGATCGAGCCCGACATCGCGGTTTACCCCGACTCGGGGAAGTTCGGCCTCTTCGCCGGCGGTGCCCCCGGCACCCCGCCCGAGAGCCGCTGGCTCCTCACCTTCGTGCGGCAGGACGCGACGATGCAGTACTGGGACGGCGAGGACGGGTGAAGGAGCGCGCGGGCACGGAGCGCGGGCATCCTGCCCAGGCCCGAAGGGCCCGAGCTTGGGCCCCTTGGAACTCTCAACGGCTCAACGGTCCAACTTTCGACTTTCAAGTTTCCAGCGGTACTGCCTCTCGGCGAGCCAGGCTTTGCAGAACGTCCAATGGCTCAACGTTCAACTTTCAAGTTCGGGTCTCCGCTGATTCCGTCTGTCGACGAGGCGCGAAGCGCCGTCGCTGGATTAGCCCCGGGCGAAGCCCGGGTTTCAGATCGGAACGGGAAGGGCCGGTCCTTTCCCATGCGTTCGGAAGGAGGACACCGAGACCGGCTGAAGCCGGCGGTCCGAATGCCGCATGTCTCGAGTCAGCGCTCGAAGCGGAGCACCGCCGGCTCGGGGCCTGCGGCGGTCCATCGAAGCTCGGCCTTGGGTAGACTCCCTTGCCGAGTCGGATCGCTGCCGAGCTTCGGCGCGAGGTAAAGCTCGTACTCACCCTCCGGTAGCTCGAGCTCGAGATGACCCTGCGGATCCGTCAGGTTCGCTGCGCGACCGGCGTTGCCGAGCCCCTTCGTGCGGACCAGCACTTCGGCATCTCGGAGTGCGTCGCCGGTGGCGGCATCGACGACCTGAATGGTCGCAGCGAAGAGAGCGACATCGATGGTGATCGACTCCGTTTCTCCAGGATGCACAGGCACCGGATTCGGTAGCATGTGGACCCAACGGGAATCGACGATCGCGACTCGGTACTGTCCACCGAAGAGGGGAAGCCTGAGCCGTCCCTCCGAGTCGGTCGGCTTCTGATCGACCGCGCCCTGGAGCCAATCGTTGACGTGGATGTTCTTCGACGACTCCATTGCGAGAATCGACACGTCGCGCGCGATGCTCGGCTCGCCGTTCACCCGCACCCTGATGTCGAGCGTTCCAGGGTATTCTTCGCCCAGATCGAAGTCGCGGCGGACCACGCCGGGCGCGCTGAGATCGATCGGACCCAGCTCGAGGGCCTCTATTCTCGGCCGCGCGTACTCGTCCAGACCCGCCCAGACGTGAAGCCGCCCTGGAGGGAGCCAGGTCGTTCGGTAGCTCCCGTCAACGTCGATCTCGAAGCCGGCGCCTTTGGTCGACCTCGCGACGAACTTGAAGACCGGAACATCGCTGTAGTCGGCGCCGAAGAACAACCAGAGCGGCGAGCCAACAGAGCCTTCCGGTCCATGGACTCGTCCGTGGAGGGACACTCCGGGCGGTAGAGTGAGCTCGACCTCGGGCTCCCGGTCACTCGCATCGATGTGAATCGAGTCTCTGACCGTGATGAGCCCGGTGGGAGACTTGGCGAGGAGAATGTAGCGGTCTGACGACAGGCCGGGGAACTCGAAGTACCCCGATGTATCCGTGTCCTTCGACTCTCGCTCCAGGCGGTACCTCGAACGTCCACCCGTGTGGACCGTCTCGGGGAGGAAGATGCTCGCGGACGAATCGTCGGCCTCGGCGGGGAGGTAAAGGCTGACCTTCGTGCTTGGGGCAGGCTCGCCGTTCTCGAATCTCACGACTCCGTGAATGCGACCGGGCGGAGTCAGCTCGATTCGGACAGATCGGATCTCTCCCGGCTGGAGCGGTTCGAGCTCTCCTACAGCTTCCGCATATCCAGGCGCTCCGATGCGATACTCCACATCCCTGCCGCTTCGAAGCCCCTCAATGAGGAATGTGGGCTCGTTCTCGCGCCCCGAGCCGGCCGCATCGCCGTTGTAGGTGTAAGAGGAGATGATCGATCCGTCTTCGGCATCGACGACCGTCAAGAGTAGCCCGGAGCTCGCCTTCCGCCGGATCAAGACCGGAACCGGACCCGGCTCAATGTCCTCGAGGACCACGCTCACATAACGCGGATCGTCCATCGTGATCGTGTAGCTGCCGTCGGGAACGTCCTCGAAGACATGGGAGTAAGACGGCGCCAGCGCCCTTTCCGGAAACCGAGGCTCGATTGCCGAACCGGTCAAGCGGATGTGCTCGGAATCAACGCCCATGGCAGCCACGTAGATCACATTTCTCAACGCATGCCCGGTGTAGACGACATCGATCGGCGTCAGGCCTCTTGCGGTGACTTCGACTTCGGGTCCTTCCGACCAGCCGAGGTAGGACTCGAGCTTCAACCGTGACCGGCCGACCGGCACTCGTTCCATCACGAAGGTCGATGTCAGCGGATCGACGACTCCCGAGGCCGAATAGACGGTGCCTCGATGCGGCACGAAGTGCCCCTCGGGCTCGGCATGGATGACGATCTGGATCGGGCGGGTATCGCCGATCGGCTCTCGGTCCTTGTTCAAGAGGCGGCCTTCGATACGACCCGTCCATGGCATCGTGACGTCGCCCAGGTCGATCTCCTGGCCCTTCGTCAGCTCGTGCCAACGCCAACCGATGCGCGCCAGCTCCGTGTGGTCCACTCTCAATGTGTATTGATTCTCTTCGTTCGGAGTGATCGAGATCTCGAACGTGCCATCCGCGGCTGAGCTCGATGTGACGTCCTGCTTCTCGCTCTTGCCACTCCGTCCCCAGCCGTGCAGCGTCAGTTCGGCTCCCGGGACCGGCGCACCATCGGGATCGAAGAGTCGCCCCCGAACCATGGCCACCGCGTCATCGTGTGCGGAGACTCGCCTCGCCACGATCGGCGCGGAAGCGGCCTCTGCCATGTGTGCCGTCCCGCGACTCGCGCTCGTAGCGGAGGAGGCCAGAAGGGTCTGCGAGGCGCTCGGCCGCGATTCACCGCCGCTCGCCGGATCGATGATCGGATCGACCTCGGAGAAAGAGACTGGGCGAAGCGATTCGGTGACGGACTCATGAGACGCCGTGAATTGCGAGGCGACGAGCACGATCGGTACGGCGAGCAGCGTCGTCCAGGTGACAGGACTGTGAATCATGGCATGGGCTCCCGAGCGGATGGGGGATGGCGGCGGAACGAATGGGACGAGCGCGAGCAGCCAACTGCGGCGTTCGGGAACGTCGGCGTCCAGCCTCGCCCGAAGCTGGGCAAGGCCGCGTCGAAGCCGAGTGCGTACGGTCTCGATCGGCAGCTCGAGCCGCTCGGCAATTCGACGCGGCGGCAGGTCCTCGTAGAAGCGAAGGAGCACGGCGCGGCGGTACGGCTCGTCGAGCGACAACACGGCACCGACCACGCGCTCGAGGATCTCCTCGTGCTCGAGTGTCGGTCGAGGCGAAGTCGCCTCGGGCCGAGCTGCCTGTTCTTCGTGAGCCTGACGCCGCTGCTCCCGACGCCAACCCTGCCGAACGGCGTTGCGCACGACGGTCGCGATCCAAGAGCGAGTCGGCCGCGTCGGCGTAGCCGAACTGCGAAGGGCCATGAGCCAAGCGTCTTGCACGGCATCGTCGACGCGTGACTCGTCCTGGACGAGCTGCCGGGCGAGCCGGCGCATGAAGTCGCGGTTACGAAGGAGATGTCCGATGGTCTCGTTCATCGTTCCGGTCATCGATCAGGCCAAGTGGAATCGTCACGAAGGGGATGCCGCTCGAGGGAGAACCGGTTCAACTACCGAAGACTACAGCGATGGAGCGCGTGCATCCTGCCCGCAAAGCGGCCTGAAAGGCCGCGCTCCATCGTCCTCAGAATCCGAGTGGAGACAGCTCGCTGCATTTGTCACTCTGAGTGCCCGAGAGAAGTTTCGGAGACCCATTCGCTTGTCCGTTCGTCCTTCTGTCCAGCTCATCGCGGCCCTGCTGATCGTGGGAGCCGTTCTCTACTTCGTGCTGCCCGTGGTCCTGAACGAGGATCGGGAGTCGCTGCACGATATCAACCGGTGGTTGCAGAAGACCAAGGACACGCCGCCCGAAGAGCTCATCGCGTTGCTGGAGCACTCGGACCCGGCTTGGCGACGGCGCGCGATCGAGGGGCTGGCCATCGTCGGCCCGAAGACCGATGCGGTCGTGCCGGCTCTGATCTTTCGCCTCGAGGACTCCGAGGCCTCGGTGCGCAAGGCCGCGGCGAGCAGCTTGGCCAGCATGGCCGATGCAGCGGTCCCTCAGGCGGTCGATCCGCTGCTGAATCGACGCAATGATCCCGATCCCGAGGTGCGGGTCGCGGTCTACTTCGCTTTGTCGAAGATGGTGGCTCGTGAGCCCGTGCGGCTTCGCGACCCACTGATCGACGGTTTGAAGTACGGGACCGAGGCGATCCGCTACCATGCGGCCGCCGGTCTGGGCGAGCTCACCGAGGACGACCAAGCGCTCGCCGCGCTGGTCGATGCTCTCGACAGGTCCTCGGCCGACGGAGCCATCGCTCGGGCCATTCACGCGCACGGGCCCCGCGCGATCGATTATCTCGAGCTGGCTCTCGACGAGCCGGATCGGAGGCTGGGAGCCATCCAAGCGCTGCGGAGCTTCGGCTCGGAGGCGGCCCGTCTCGGTCAGCGCATCGTCGAGTATCTCGAGCCGACGAGCGCCGCCCAAATGCAGCGCGCCATCGCGGACGCCGTTACCGAGACGGGCGGGCTGGAGAGAGAGACCGCCTTGCCGAGGCTCTTGCCACTGCTCGGCTCCGAGCTCACGTCGGTTCAGATGTCCGGCGCAAAGGCCATCGCCTCCCTCGGTGACGAGGTCGTTCCCGGGCTGCGGAGAATCCTCGAGCAACGAGGGCCCAGGCTTCCCGGAGCGCTCCGCTGCTTGGCCGTCCTCGCCCCACCCGACGTCGAGATCGCGAGGCTAGTCGTGGAGATCCTGCGAGACCCCGCCACTGAGCCTCGAGCTCGAGTGCTCGCCGCGAGAGCGCTCGGCAAGATGGGAGCGGATCTCGATGCGACCCTCGGCGCACTCTCGATGCTGCTCGGGAGATCGACCGAGCCGAACCTGCTCAATGCAGCCGCCATGGCCTGCGCGGATCTGGGGCCTCCGGCCATCGGTGCGCTCCCGATGCTGGTCGGTGCACTGAAGGAGACCGAGAGCCGCGCCGCGAAGCAGTCGTTGCTCCACGCCATCACGGAGATCAGCCGTCCCGTCGACGGAGTCGTTCACCCGATGGCACGGAACCTCGTCGTGCCGGTGATGCGAGAGCTTCGGGACAAGGAGGCATTCGAGGCGCAACGTCCGTCCATCGATCGGCTGATCGAGGAGCTCTCGAAGTGAGGTGCAGGTTGGAGGACACGGAGACCGGCTGAAGCCGGCGGTCCGAAGAGGACACGGAGACCGGCTGAAGCCGGCGGTCCGAAGAGGACACGGAGACCGGCTGAAGCCGGCGGTCCGATGGGGACACGGAGACCCGCTGAAGCCGGCGGTCCGATGGGGCGGGACGAAGGTTGACCCTTCAACGATGTCGCCACTGAGGCGGGCGCTTCTCGAGGAAGGCGTCGATGCCTTCCTTCGCGTCTTCGGTCGACATGAGCTCGTCGAGGTAGGCGGACTCGATGCGGGGGAGGGCCTCGAGAACACGCTCGTGGAACCGCAGACGAACCGCGGCAACGGCATGCCGTACCGCCATGGCGGAGAGCGGCACGAGGTGCTTCTCGATCCACCTTCGAGCCGCCGACTCGGGATCGTCGGCGAGCTGGTCGACTAGCCCACGACCGAGGGCGGCGGCGCCGCCGATGCTTCGACCGGTCACACACAGGTCATCGGCAAAGGCCTGGTTCGTCCGTTCGGGGAGGACCAGAGATGCCATGGGCGCGAAGACGCCCAGCTTGATCTCGGGCTGACCCAGCTTCGCTTCGGGGTGCGCGATCACACGCTGGCAGAACGCCGCGAGCTCCAGCCCGCCGCCGAGGCAGTAGCCCCGAATCGCGGCGACCAAGAACAAGCGGCTCTCGATCAGCGCGCGAAAGACGCCGTGGAAGCGCTCGAGCATGCCGCGAACCTCCCCCGGGCGATGCTCCTCGACGCTCGCGCCGAATGAAAAGTGGGGCCCGTTCGCCGACAGCAGGATCGCCCGAGCCTCGCTCCGCACACTGGCCTCGCGGATCGCCGGCACGAGCGCATCGCACATCGCGGCATCGAGGACATTGCCCGGCGGCCGATCGAGACGGATGCAGGTGACCGCTCCACCGAGGGCGACTTCGGTTTCGATCGACATCCGCCTGCCTCCGCGCGAATCTCGTTCCTCAATCGCCCTCGAGCACTCGATCGACGATCTTTCGGGTTTCCGACACGAGTCGGTCGCCTTCCTGGGCGAGGCCGCCGAGGCGCTTTCGGATGTCCTCGACCCACGCCTCGTCGGTGATCTCCGAGAGGTTGATGCGAACGTTGTAGAGCGCGCCATGCAATCCGGCGTGCGCCATCAGGGCGCCGACGCCCGCATCGGTGATCGAGGCCGCCTTGCCGAGCTCGGCGGCCGGTCGACAGAGTCGAAGCGCCTCCAAGCACAGCTCGGCCGTGCGCATGGGGACCTCGGTCGCCGACTGGTAGCCCTTCTGAATGGCCTCCTCCCGCGCGGCTCGGGCCACGCCGGAATCCTGTGGCATGCGCCGCGCCGCGAGGACGTCGCCGAAGGCGTCGGTGTCGGCGTCGATCGCTTCGAGCAGGCGGTCCTTGAGATCCTGCGCCTTGATCGCGATGTCCTCGATCGCGTCGGCGGCTTCGGAGACCAGGTCGGGATGCGTCAGATTGGCGACCATCGAGGCGAGGCTGGCACCGAGGGATCCGGCGAGTGCGGCGATGGATCCACCGCCGGGCGCGGGCGACGAGCGGGACACCTCGTCGGCGAGGGCGTCGACCGGCATCGTCGCGAGGGGACCCTTCCGCTCCGGGCGTCCCAGGATCGCCTTGTCGGTATCGAACTCGCCGACGTCGCGCAATCCGAGCGACTGGACGGCCGTCTCGATGATGTCCGCGACGGGCATGCCGCGGCTTTGACCTTGCTGCTTCAGGTAGAACTCACCGGCTTCCTGAATCGCGGCCCATGGGATGAGCCCGACGACCTCCGAGCCGGTGACGACGAGGCCGCGCTCTCTTGCGAGCTCGCGACAGGCCTCGAGCACGGCGTGCGGCGGTGTGACCTCGAAGTCCGTCAGGTTGATCGAGATCTGGGCGCGGTGGTACTCGGGGATCGTCCAACCGACCGCCCGACACTTCTGGAAGCGACCGGGCTTGAAGACGCTCACACCCTCGAGCTTCTCGGGGTCGCGGCCCTGGGCCTTCAGGTCGTCGTGGAGGTCGCGGCCATGCTCGCGATAGTGCGCTTCGAGCTGATCGAGCGACTCGAAGACCTCGGCGGTGAGCCCCGACGGCCAGATGTTCTTGCTCGGCCAGTACCGCACGATCTCGCCGCTCTCGTAGTAGCGATTCGTCTGGTCCCTCCGAACGGCGCGTCCCTTCTCCCGGATCTCGAAGGCGAGGTCGGTCGCATGGGACTTCTCGCGGGAGTTGAGGCTGACGTTGTAGGCGATGAGGAACTCGCGGGCACCGATCGTGACGACGCCGGGCCCGGGGCGGAGCTCGGCCGGACCGAAGTCGGGCTTCCACTCGGGGCGCGACAGCTTGTCGGGCAGCGCTTCATACTCGCCCTGGCGCACGAAGGCGAGCGAGCGGCGCTCGGGGATCTTGGCGGCCTGATCGTAGAGGTAGACCGGGATGTCGAGCTCTCGCCCGACGCGCTCCCCGACCTCCTCGGCGATGCGAATGCAGTCGGCCATCGTCGCGTCGGCCACCGGCACGAACGGGCAGACGTCGGTGGCGCCGTGCCGTGGATGCGCGCCTTTGTGCTTCCGCATGTCGATCACCTCGGCGGCCTTCCGGATCGCGCGGAAAGCGGCCTCGGCCACCGCCGCCGGCGAGCCGACGAAGGTCACGACGGTCCGATTGGTGTCGAAGCCTGGATCGACATCGAGGAGGTCGACTCCTTCGGTGGCGCGGATCACCTCGAGGATCGCTTCGAGCTTCGCGTGGTTGCGTCCCTCGGAGAAGTTGGGAACGCACTCGATGATGGGCTGACCCATGGTGAGAGCTCCTCGGGCTCAGCGGTGGACGAAGGGGGCTTGGCTACGAGGTCCGTTCTCGATGAAGTTGCGGACGCCGATCTTCATGTCCTCGAGCCCGCAAACCTCTCCGAAAAGCTTGGCCTCGAGCTTCAAACCTTCCTTCAAAGGCAGGCGGGCGCCCTCGAGGATCGCGCGGCAGATGAGCGCGTCGACCGCGCGGCTCAGGTGACCGATGTCCTGCTCGGGGAGCTGGTCGGGCACATCGCTCAAAGGGCCGGTCGGCATCTTCTCGAGCGTGACCTTTCCGGTCGCGACGTCGCGCGCGAGCTGGACGGCTTCTTGCACGATGTCGCCCTGGACCTCGCGGAGCACGAGCCCGAGCTCGACGGCCCGACTCGAAGAGATCGGTCGACCGGTTCGGAGCAAGGGCGCAGCCTGCTCGATGCCGATCAGGCGCGGCAGGCGCTGCGTGCCGCCAGCGCCGGGCAGGATGCCGAGGTTCGGCTCGGGCTGGGCGGCGAAGACCTTCAAGCCGGCGCGGGCGAGGCGAGCGTCACAGGCCATGGCGAGCTCGTTGCCGCCGCCGAAGGCGAGGCCGTTCATGGCGCAGATGACCGGCTTGGAGCACTCTTCGATCGTGTCGAGGACGGCCTGCGAGCCGAGGGAGTTCTCCTCACCGGCCGCCGGCGAATCGATCTCGGCGAGGAAGTGGACGTCGGCGCCCGAGACGAAGGCCTTCACGCCGAAGCCGGTCAGGACGATGGCGCGGACGGCGTCGTCTTTCTCGAGCTCGCCGAAGTGCTGCTGGAGCTGGCGGAAGACCTCGGCGTCGAGCGCATTCAGGACGCGTGGGCGGCGGATCTTGAGGACGGCGACGTCTCCCTCCATCCAGCGCTGGATGACGGGCACGGTCCACGGGCGACCGGCGGCCATCTGCTTCTTGATGCACACGGGGACGGGGAAGCCGTCATTCTTCTCGCAGAACTCCTCGACCATCGAGAAGGCCAGCGGGATGCCGATCTCGTTCATCATGGCGCAGGGCGGCTGGATGACGAGGGCGATCTCGACGGCCATCTCGAGATCCGAGACGTTCGAGATGCCCGAGTCGATGACCTCGCCGAAGAGCTGGAAGTACGCGCCGCGCATCCACCTGCGAATGGCGGCCTCCTGCTCGTCCGGCAGCTCGACCTTCTCACCGCGCCCGGCGACCTCCCAAGGCTGACCGCTCTCGAGGGCGTCCTTCAGGATCTTCGGCGGGTGGAAGCCTTCGTGGATGCGAGAGTGGTACTGCTCGAGCCCGTGCCCGGTGATCGGGTTGCCGCCGGTGAGGTTCATCGCGGTGAACGGGCCGACGCCCAGTCCGAGCGCGCGAGCGGCCGCGGCGTCGACCTCCTTGACCGTACCGAGGCCGTTCTCGACGGCGCGCGCGGCGGCGAAGAAAAGGCCCTCGAAGATCGGGTCGATGGCGTAGCCGTATCGGCTACCGACCTCGATCGGGACCTTGCCGATCGCTTCATAGAGGTGCATCAGGTCCGAGACGAGGGCGCGATCGGTCTCCTCGCTCGGGACGATCTCGACGGCGGGGTTGCGCTCGGCGGGGAAGAAGTAGTGGATCACCAGAGAGCGCGACGGGTCGACGACGTTGGCGAAGATCTCGCCCGGCTCGAGGTGGGAGGAGTTCGAGGCGAAGATCGTTCCCGGCCGCGTGATCTTGGCGAGGCTCTGGAAGATCTTGTCCTTGATGCCGACATCCTCGGTGGCCGCCTCGACGATGAAGTCGCAATCGGCGAGGTCTCGGGCATCGGCCGTGAAGGTGACGTTCGCGATCATCGCGTCGGCCTGCTCGGGCTTGAAGGCACCCGACTCGCGGCCCTTCTGGATCTTGCCGGTGAGCTTGGTGCGACCGCGCTCGAGGGCCTCTTCCGAGATGTCTTGCACGACGACGGCAGTGCCGTGAGGCGCGAAGACCTTGGTGAAGTGCAGGGCGATATCCGGCCCGATCTGCCCGGAACCGACGATGCCGATCTTGGAAAAGGTGCGTCCTCGAAACTCGAACGCCATGATTCACTCCATCCGGAAGGGTTGAGACGACGCGAGGGGCCCGCCGAGGGTGGGAAAGCCCACCACTTCACGTTCTCCGGGAGGTGACGTCAAGAACATCCCGGCACGAGCGATAGAGCGTCGGATCAGGGAGCCGGTTCGGTGCCTGGCCCGAGAGCACCGTCCGTCCCGACGGCACCGAAGTTGGCAATCCGTTCCCGGCACAGATGTCCCACTCTTGGCGCCGAAGTTGGCAATCCGTTCCCGGCACAGATGTCCCACTTCGGAGGTTTCACCGGGAGCGCGGGCATCCTGTCCGCCTTGGACCGCGCCGCGGCCGACCCGCAAATCGTGTGCTTGCAAGCTCGGAGTGACGCTTCAGCCGACCTCGGTGTCCGTCCAGCGGGATGGCCCCTGGCCCAAGCTCGCTCGCGAGAGTTGTCATTGCCGGATAGGGCTCTTGGCTCGCTCGGCTTGGGCACTCCCATGCGCGGTCCGATCGTGCCGGGTGTGATCGTGCCGTGGTCCAATCGTGCCGGGTGAGATCGTGCGGCGATTGAGACCGGGATAACTCACTGCACCCGGATTGCGATGGGTGGAGTCACCGAGATGACTTCTCCGAGGGCCGGGTCCCAGGTAAAAGCGGCGGCGTAGATCGTCTGGCCTCGTGAGAGTGGTGGAAACACCTGCGCAGGTGTCGAGCCCTTTCCAGTGGAGGGATCGATGGACGCCTGCAGGCGGGAGCCCAGCCGGAGGCTCATCGCGGTGCAGGCATCGGAAGTCAGAGGGAGCTCGAGTCCTCCGGGCAATGGTAGGCTGCCGGTGCCCGAGCAGCTCACCACCACCTGGGCGAGTGCGCCAGCGATCGGCGCGGCGGCTGACGAGAGGTTGAACCGGAAGAGGCCGCCCGCGGTCGGTGTTCCCGTAGTGCTCAGGAAAGGCCCAGGTTGGATCTTCGTGACGAAACCGCCGTTATTAACGGTATCGAAGGCGCCTGGCGTCGTGGGGAAATCGTCCGCGTCGGTGATCCCTCCCACGATCACTCGTCCGGTGCGATCGGCGGCTATGCACCAAGCGAAGTCGCCGTACCAGTATGCCCAGGTGCCCCCCAAGTAGGTCGAGTAGATGAGGCCGGTGCCGAGTGGATTGAGGCGGGTCACGAAGGCATCGCCCCCGGCGACGCCGGGGCCGCCGGCTGGGAATGGCTGGAAGGCATCTTGAGTCGTGGGAAAGTCCGAGGACGTGGTCGTGCCCGTGACCGTGACCGTGCCCCATCGATCGACGGAAAAGTCCTGCGTCATCTCGTGGTACGCGCCGCCGAGGAACGTCGAATACACCAAGGCGTTGCCCTGGGGAGTGAGCCGGGTCACGAACACATCGGCGAGGACGTGGTCACCATCGAAGTGGCGATCGAAGGCTCCGGGCGTCACCGGGTAATCGGAAGAGTAGGTGAAGCCTGCTACGGTGATCGCGCCGGAGGGATCGGTCTTGATTCGGGAGGCGTTTTCATTCTTGGCCCCGCCGACGAATGTCGAGAACAGGAGGGGTGAGCTCAATCTCAAGTCGAACTTGGCGATGAAGACGTCAACAGAGTTGGAAGGACCGTTGAACGTTGTGTCGAAGGCTCCCGCAGTTACGGGAAAGTCGCTCGAGAGAGTGCCTCCGCACAAGACGATCTCACCGGCGTCCGTCAAGGCGACGGAGGAGAAAGCATCGGTATCCGTGCCGCCAAAGTAGGTTGCATAGAGCAGCCGAGACCCCGTTGGATCCAAGATCGCGAGGTAACAATCGGAGCTCCCGTTGGGAGTCGTATCGAAGGCTCCTGGCGTGATGGGAGAGAATCCCCAGGAGTAGCCTGCCAGTATCGGCGACTCGTCGGGAGCCAAGGCCACGTCGTGGATCAGGATGTCGTTCAGAAAAGTCGAGTACTCGAGGCGATCGCCTCGAGGGCCGAGGCGCGTGAGGAAGAAGGCGGCTCCGTTCGTCGTGTAGTTTGTTTGGAACGCTCCCGGAGTCGTCGGGAACTCCGTCGACTGAGTGAGTCCGACCAATACCGCGGATCCCGAGTCGGCCAGGGCGAGACGATAGACCACGTCGTCACGCGTCCCTCCTAGATAGGTCGAGTAGACGAGCGCGCTTCCGTCCGCCGTCAGCCGTGTGACGAAGGCGTCGTCGGCGTAGGTGCTGCCACGAAGCTCGTCATAGGCGCCGTCGGTCGTGGGAAAGTCCCAAGAGGCCGTCAGGCCGCTGACTGTAGGAGCTCCCTGCTCGTCGCATCCGATCGCCCGAGGCCAGGCTCCGTAATTGCCGCCGAGAGAGGTCGACCAGACGAGGCCGGGGTCCACGACCATGGCGAGATCTCGCGTCCTCTCCGCCGCAAACCCGTAGGTCTTCTCATCGATGCGGCGATAAGTGACCTCGAGCGGTGCTCGCTCGCCGCTGGGAAGCTCGTACCAGGAGATCGGAGGTGGCTGCACGAGGGGGCCCAGCCTCGTCTCGAGCACCAGGGCGCCTTGCTCATCGACCACCAAGTCCTTGATCCCTTCGCAGCGAATCACGACTTGGTCCAGATCTGCCCCTGGCGCACAGGCGAGGTCATAGTGTACGGCGCCTTCGCCCTCACGGAACACGACGTCGATGCCGTCATACAGCCCGCGGTAGCGGACCAGCGCATAGCCCAACGCACCTGAGCGCCAGCGGTTGGAGTCATTGCCGATGAAGAAGTTGTAGCGACCAGGTAGCTCGCCTTCCGGCAGCGGCGTCACCCGGGCGTTTGCGCCTTCGAAGGTGAGATCGATGCTCAGGCCGTCCACTTGGCGAGGCGCCGAGTCGGCAGCCGAGGGATCGAGCTTTCCGAGGCCGGGAAGGGCGTCAGCCGGAAGCTCGCAGGCGCTCGGATCGCTCGTGGACTGTCTCAGACCGATCTTGAAGCCGTCCGCCTTCAAGCCCACCAGCATCGAGCTCCCGCGAGCGACGAATCGCAGCCCTTCGTCCCACTGTCCAATGTTCTCGACGAAGGCCAGAGGTAGTCTGCCCAAAAGACTGGCGGCTCGAGGGTCCGTCATCGGCGCGCCAGCGGGAGCCAGGAAGTCCAGCTCCCGCGGCGCCGGAGAGATCGAATTCGACCTTCCCTCTGCGAGATTCGGCCGCGGACGATGCGCCAGCTCGCCCGGTATGAACAGCCAGACGGCAATGGCGAGACCGGTTCCGGCGAGGAGCTGCGACGAGAAGATTGATTGGCGGGAGTTCATCGGGAATTCCTCGGGCGGTTGGACTCACCGTATTGTATACGTCCCCCCCCTCAAAAGCCCCACACCGACTTGTCCATGCCTTCGTAGAGCTTGGCGACGTATTCGCCGTAGCCGTTGAAGGGCTTTGTGTCGACGCGCTCACCGGTGGAGATGAGGCGCTCGGTCATTTGGGACCAGCGGGGGTGGGGGTGACCGGGGGTCACGTTGGCGAAGAAGCCGTACTCCTTCGGTTGCGACTCGTTCCAAAAGGTCTTCGGGCGCTCTTCGACGAGCTCGATGCTGACGATCGACTTCGCGCTCTTGAAGCCGTACTTCCACGGCGTGATCAGGCGAATTGGGGCGCCGTGCTGCGGGGGGAGCTCGTGACCGTAGATCCCGGTGGCGAGCAGCGTCAGCTCGTTCATGGCCTCGTCCATGCGCAGGCCTTCGACGTATGGCCAGTCGTACCAAGGCTGGGCCTTCTGGCCGGGCGCCTGCTCGGGACGGAGGAACGTCGTCAACTTGACGTACTTCGCCTGGCTCTTCGGCTCGACCCGATCGAGCAGCGCCTTCAGCGAGAACCCCGTCCACGGCACCGCCATTGCCCAAGCCTCCACGCAGCGGAACCGGTAGAGCCGCTCCTCCTGAGGCATCTTCTTCAGGAGGTCATCGATGTCGAAGGTCTGGGGCTTGTGCACGAGACCGGAGACCTTCACTTCCCAAGGGCGAGTCTCGAAGTTTTGGGCCAGCTTCCAGACGCGGGCCTTGTCGGTCGTGAACTCGTAGAAGTTGTTGTACCGACCGGCGATGCCCTCGGGCGTGATCTTGCGGTCCAGCTCGAACTTCTCGTTGCGCTTCGCGGGGAACACACCCTCGGGGGCCCGCTTCTCGAATGGCGGCGGCTCTTGCTCCTGATCCTGCTGCATGCAGCCAGCCAGGACGGGCTTGCCGAGCAGGGCTCCCAGGCCGAGGAATCCCATTCCCCGGAGGATCTGACGGCGATTCGCGTGGATCGTCTCGGGAGTGGCCAGCGAGCTCTGGATCTCCCAGCCCTTCGGGATACGGATGTTCGCCATCGATTTGCTCCTCGTTCTGCCAGGGTCATTCCGGGGTCTACTCGATCAAGGGCCAGCCTCGCACTGCGTGCAGGGTAACAAGCCCCTCGGTCGCATCAAGGTCTGCCGGCCCTGCGGCCTGGCCCTTCAATCTTTGAGGATTTCGCGGCTCAGCGAGCCACCGGATCCTTCCGATAGCTTACGTGGACCCGAGGAAGTCCGTGACCTGTGAGCTGAGAAACTCGAAGGAGGAGACCGAGGATGCGACTGGCGACAGAGGCTTCGCGACTGGGCATCGATTCGATTCGCCGCGCGCATCAGGGGGGCTGGCTCGGGGTGGCCTTCGAGGCCTATCTGCCCGAAGACGCCGACTCCGAAGCCGTCGTCTCCGCTCTCGAGCGCTGCGTCGCCTACGCTCGCCTCGCCGGCGAAGCCGAGGAGCGGGACGGCGTCGAAGCGGTCTTGCCCATCGTTCTCTGGGGTGAGGCACTGCGGGCGTTCGAGGCCGCCGGCCTGGAGCTCGCCGATGGCTCGACCCTCGAGTCCTCGATCACGGCCTTCGATCTGCTCGCCAATGCGAGCGATACGGGGCTCGAAGCCGAGGCGCGCGCCTTGACGCAGACGGTGCAGGCTCTCGATCCGAGGGAGCTGGCGACATTGATCGCGAAGGCCGGCGAAGAGCTGCGCCCGCACTTCGAGCGCTGGATCGAGTATCCCGAGAGCATGCCGCCCTGGAGGGTCATCGCCCTGATGGGCAACCTCGCGCTTCGCAACCGTGTAGTGGCACTGACGCGACGCCGGGGACTCGGTGGACGGGGACAGTGCGCGAGCGACTGGGAGCGCCGGACCGCTTCTGCCGTGGCGAGGGCCATCGAGACCGCCTTCGCCCGCGTCCTGGCACCGGCCGTGGCCCGAGCCACGACGGAGGTCCTCAGCAGCCCGCGCTCGACGATCGACCTGCAGCCCGGCACGCGGCCGGGACCCGGACGCGCCGCTCACTGAGACCGGTCGTCATGGCTTCTTCCATCTCGGGCCAGTCGGCAGCTCGCTCCAGAGCCACTCGCCCTTGCAACGATCCACCGCCTCCCCGTCGAGCCTTCGGACGTCGACGTGAACTGGCTGGTCCGAGAGGCACCAATCACCGTCCAGCTTTCGAGCGCTGAGCTGGAGCTGCCCGGGACCATCGACTTGCGCTCGTAGGCTCAGGTGACGAAAGGCATCGTGGCGATAGCCGGTCGACTGTCCGTCGTCCTCATACAGCTCGCCACGGGCCGCGTCTTGAATGACGATCAACACCTCGGAGCGCGCACCCGCGAGCTCGCCGGTATGCTGCACCGCAGACGCTCTCGGGATGATGGCGCCAGCCCGCACGAACACGGCCGGGCAGCCGAGGGGAGCCGACACCGTCCGATGCACCGGCCCGACCACGACCTCGGGGCGCTCGAGGTGGCACCACGTGCCTTTGGGGAAGTAGACCTCGCGCTCGGTCGCGTTCGGCTCGAGGACCGGGGCGCAGAGGAGGTCGCGACCCAGGAGGAACTGGTCGTCGAGGGCGTGCGTGCGCTCGTCGTCCGGGTACTCGTAGACGAGTGGCCGGGCGATCGGAGCGCCGGTCCGATGAGCCTCGAAGACCAGCGTATAGAAGAAAGGAATCAACCGATACCGTCGCACGATCGCGAGACGGTTGTGCTCCGTGAACGGCTCGCCGTAGGACCAGGGCTCCTGGCGTGGCGTCTGTTTCTCGCTGTGCGTGCGGCAATAGGGCAGGAGTGTGCCCAGCTCGATCCATCGTGTGAACAGCTCCGGAGTGGGAGACTTCGAGAAGCCACCGATGTCGGAGCCCGAGAACGGCTGACCGCTCAGCCCCAAGGAGAGCACCTGCCGCAATGAGGAGCGCAAGTGGGACCAGTCGGACGTGCTGTCACCTGTCCAGGTGGCCGCGTAGCGTTGGGTCCCTGCGTAGGCGGAGCGGGTGAGCACGAAGGGACGCCGGTCCGGTCGGATGCGCTCGATCCCTTCGTAGGTCGCCTGGACCATGCAGTGTCCATAGGCGTTATGGAGCTCGGCGTGAGGGGCCGGATCTTCGGACCAGCCGCGGTGCACGACGTCGTCGGGAAACGTCTTGCTCTCACGATCGAACACTGCCGGCTCGTTCATGTCGTTCCAGAATCCGGCGAAGCCCGTCTCGATCAGCGTCCGGTAGTGCTCGCCGAACCAACGGCGAGTCGACTCCCGCATGAAGTCGGGAAAGGCGCAGGTCCCGGGCCAGACCTCGCCGTGGTACTCCTCGCCATCGGCCGTACGGCAGAAGTGATCGCCGTCGCGGCCCGAGCGGTAGACCGGTTCCGATTCATCCGCGCGAATGCCGGGATCGACGATGACGACGGACTGGATCCCTATCGAGCGCAGGTCGGAGATCAATCGGTCCGGCTCGGGAAATCGGACCGGACAGAGATGGAAGGAGCGCAGGCCTTCGAGGCTGTCGATGTCGAAGTAGATCGCATCGCACGGGATGCGCCGTCGGCGTAGCTCGCGAGCGATCGAGCGGACCTCGGGCTCGCTCGCGTAGGAGTAGCGGCTCTGGTGGTAGCCGAGCGCCCACAAAGGAGGCATGGGCATGCGGCCCGTCAGCTCGGTGAAGCGCTCGAGGACGCTCTTCGGATCGGGGCCGGGCAGCACGTACAGATCGAGCGCGTCGCCCCGGCCGCGAATCGCGATCGCGCTCGGATCCGCCGCACCGAAGTCGATCTCGAGCCGGCCCGGGTCGTCGAGGAACAGCCCGATGGCCTCTCCTTCGGAAGTCATGCGGATGAAGAATGGGCAGCTTTGGTAGAGATTGTCGTTCTCGACCGTGTACTCGTAGGCGTCGACGTTCCAGAGCGTGGCGGTCTGGCCGCTTCGCTCGATGTGAGCGGCTCGTTGACCGAGCCCGAAAGTGCGCTCGTCCGGAGATCGCTCGAGCCGCAGTCCCGGGCCGCCGGCATGACGAAACCAACTTCCCTGGACCTTCAGACCGAAGCCTTCGGCGTCGATCTGGAACCGGTCGTGGGCCAGACGCACTCGCCAGCCGTGGACCTGCGTCCGCCAGCTCGCCGGCCCTTCCGCTCGCCAGCCTTCTCGGATCCTCGGCGTCTCGACCAATGCGAAGGACGGATTCGAGGGGCGGCTCGGGTCGACGACCAGCTCGAAGCGCAGCACACCCCTCGAGAGCGCGCTGACTCTCAGTCGAGCTCCACAGTCGCCGACTTGTTCGAGCACTGTGGAATCGACCATGTCCACAGGGCCGCCATTGAAGCGTCGGACCAGGTCCGGCTCCATCTCTCCTCCATGCGGCAGCGAATCGTCCCCGGATGCTCGAGCCCGCGATTGTACCGATCGCGAACCAAACGAAAAGCGCCCGGTTCGAATCGAGCCGGGCGCTCTCGGGAGACGCGTGTGGAGTGGGCGGTGCGATCAGTTCGGCACGGGGAACTCGATCGAGGCGACGTTGCTGACGAAGACGGTCAGGACCGTATCCTCGGGGGCGACGAAGCGACCCACGATGATCTGGTTGTAGAGCGTGACGCCCCAGAGTCCGGGCGGCACGACGCTGATCTTCTGCGTCATCATCAAGCTACCGCTCGAGGGCGAGGGCAGCATGGTCAGGATGATCGGGGAGCCGAGCGACAGGGAGAAGGGATTCACGGCTCCGAAGGCGAAGTTCGTGGTCCCCGAGACCGGCGAAGTGGCCAGCCACCAGTAGTCGAGAGGCTCGCCGACGGCCGTCAAGGTGAGCTTGTCACCGGAACGGCACTCCCCGGCGCTGAGGCCGTCGGACACGATGGACAGGGTGGGCTCGCCGTCGGTGGCGAAAGCCATTCCGCCCAGGAGCGCCAGGGCGAGGGCGAAGCAGGCGATATTCTTCAGGCAGGACATGGCAGGAAAACCTCCGGGGTATCGGGAGTCGACGACCTTCGGCTCCAGACCGAAGCTCGCGACGTTCTTTTCGAGCAGGACGGCCAGAAGGTACCCCTTGGGTGCTTTAGCGTCAAATCGTTTTTATTTAACGAGTTACAAACAGTCTGTGTCGATTTTGGAGGTCTTGGAGGTCGTTCAGCCTTCGGCGAGGCTTCGCTGCGGGTCCCACCTGAATCCGGCACCTCGGGCTGATATACTCGGCGCCCATGAGTGGCCTGAGACGGATCGGTGACTGGTTCTGTGCCTCGACCGCGGTCGTGGCGGGTGACGTGAACATCGGTGCGGGGAGCAGCATCTGGTTCGGCTCCGTCTTGCGCGGGGACGACGCAGCGATCCGGCTGGGCGAGCGGGTGAACATCCAGGACAACTCGGTATTGCACGCGGACCCCGGCGTCGACTTGATCATCGAGGACGATGTGACCATCGGGCACATGGCGATGGTCCATGGCGTTCGGATCGGAGCGGGCAGCTTGATCGGCATCGGCTCGGTCATCCTCGACGGCGTCACGGTGGGCGAAGGCAGCTTGATCGGTGCTCGGGCCCTCTTGACACCCGGCCAAGTGGTGCCCCCCGGCTCGGTCGTGCTCGGCGCTCCTGGCAAGGTCGTGCGGCAGACGACCGAGGAGGAGCGGGCGAGGTTCCTCGAGCAAGCGCGCCGCTACGCGTGGAAGGCCGAAAGGTGGTTGGCCGGGGACTATCCTCCGGTGGAGGGGGATCCGGTATGAGGTCACGAAGGCCGGATCCGACCGCGAAGGAGCGCACTTCGAATGTGACCGGCTCCAAGAGACAGAAGCCGACGATCGGCTGGCGAGAGTGGGTCGCACTGTCCGAGCTGGGGGTCGACGGCACCAAGGCCAAGATCGACACCGGAGCCCGCTCCTCGGCGTTGCACGCGTTCGAGCTGGAGCTCACGCAGCGTCACGGTCGCGAATACGTCCGGTTCCAGATCCACCCGATCCAGCGCGACGCAAAGACATCGATCTGGGCCGAGGCACGGGTTCACGACAAGCGGCGCGTGAAGAACTCGGGCGGGCGAATCGAGCTGAGGGTCGTCATCCGCACACCCGTGCGCCTGATGGGTGAAGAGTTCGAGATCGATCTGACCCTGACGCGGCGGGATGCGATGGGCTTCCGGATGCTGCTCGGGCGAGAGGCGGTGCGAGGGCGCTTCCTGATCAACCCCGGCCGTTCGTTCCTCTCCGCCGATCCGCCACCGAAGAAGCGCCGAAAGAAGAAAAAGAAGAAGAAACCGAGCGGCGAGGCAAAGTCGTGATCTGAGTGACTCGAGACACGCATCATTCGGAGCGCCGGCGTTCGGAGCGCCGGCGTTCGGAGCGCCGGTATTCGGAGCGCCGGCTTCAGCCGGTCTCGAACTCACTCTCTGAAGTCGACTGCGCTCGCTCGTCGGAGTGCTCGCCGAGCACACCGTGGCGCAACATCGAGTGCTTCGCCAACCAAGGCGAGCGCGTTTCAAGCATGAGGAAGAAGGAATGGCGATCGTCTGGACCGGAGTCGGTCTCGTCTTGCTGCTTGGTGGCGGCGACTTGCTCGTTCGAGGCGCGTCGGGCCTGGCGCGCTCGTTCGGCGTGCAGCCACTCGTGATCGGGTTGACCGTCGTCGCCTTCGGCACCAGCGCGCCCGAGCTGGCCGTCAACCTCGCCGCGGGCCTCGATCATCAAACGGGCATCGCCTTTGGAAACGTCATCGGCTCGAACCTGAGCAACATCGGGCTCATCCTCGGGCTGACGGCGTTGCTCTTCCGACTCGACGTCGAGAGCCGCATCGTCGTGCGCGAGCTGCCCCTGATGATCCTGGTGGCGATCGTCATCTTGACGATCTCGGCCGATCCGCTCCTGAACGGAGCCGATACCCAGGTGATCGACCGCACTGACGGCATCCTGCTCCTGCTCTTCTTCTCGATCTTCATGTACACGGTCGTCGGCGACGTCGTTCGCAATCGGCCCGAGGATCCTCTGGTGGATCAGGCGATCGACACGGCATCGCGTGGGAAGGGCCGCTCGATCGCCCTTCAGATCTCGATGACGATCGGCGGTCTCGCAGCCCTGATCCTCGGGGGCGACTTCACCACCGACGGTGCCAGCGAGATCGCGAGGGACATGGGGGTTCCCGACCACCTGATCGGTCTCACCATGGTCGCGATCGGCACCAGCCTCCCCGAGCTCGTCACCTGCCTCCTCGCCGCTCGCCGGGGCGAGGTCGACCTCGCGGTCGGCAACGTCGTTGGGTCGAACCTCTTCAATGGGCTGTTCATCCTCGGCACCACCGCGACGATCTTCCCGGTGCCCGTCCCGCCCGGCGGGCTGTTCGACCTCGGCGCCAACCTGCTGTTCTCGATCGGCCTGCTCGTCCTCTCCTGGACGCACCGCCGCCAGATCGTCCGGCGCGAAGGCTTGGTGCTGCTGATCGCCTGGGGTGCCTACATCGTCTGGCGGTTCCTGGGGTAGAAGGGCGAAGGAGTCAGGCCGCGATCAGTCTCCCTGCGTGAGCAGCACGAGCAGCACTTGGATCAACCCGATGAGGAAGCCGAGCACGCCGCCGAGGATCTCGATGGATCGGAGCTCCTTCTTCGCGATGCGTAGGACGATCGCCTCGAGCTGTCCCATCGGGAAGGCTTCGATGCGGTCGTGCACCATCTTCTTGAAGTCGAGCTGGTGCTCCACATTGTCGAGCACGCCGTCCATGATCTCGGGCACGAGGGAATCGAGCTCTTTGACCAGCCCGCCGCGCAGCTTGGCGATGAGGTCGTCGTTGACGAACATCTTGACCATGGGTGGCAGGTCGGTGAGGCGGTTCTTGATCGCCTGATCGAGCTTCGAGCCGATCACGTCCACCACGTGTCGATGTGTCTCGGGCTGCGACAGCACCCGGCGCACGTCGTCGCTCGAGACGAGCTCGCGCTCGACCGTCTCGGCGATGCTCTGCGCGAACTCGTGACGCCGGCGCGGCAAGAGGCCGTGGATGCGAAGGCCGAGGATCCGCCTGGGCTCCCGAGGTCGGAAGATCATGCGAACGGCGAGGTAGTTGGTGAACCAGCCGATCGCCGCGCCGATGAAGGGGAACAGCCAGATCGTGAATCCCATGGGGCAAAGGGTCCTCAGTCGTTTCGGGTGGGAAGCGTGCGGTCCGCCGTCGCAGAGAGCCGCTCGTAGCAGGCGCCGAGCACGACGTCCACGCTCAGATCTTCCAGGTGCTCGGACGGCGCACGAAGGTGACGCACGGGGCCTGGCCCTCGAATGCCCCAGCGATTCGGGTCGGTCGGACCGTAGAGCGCGATGGAAGCACAGCCGCAGGCTGCGGCGAGGTGCGAGGGACCCGTGTCGTGTCCGAGGTAGAGCCGCGATCGTCGAAGCTTTCTCGCCAGCTCCGCCAGCGGGAGGGATCGCCAGTCTCGGAACGGAGCGGGACCGAGCGCTTCGATCATCGCCTCTCGCGCCGCGTCGTCGGCGGGTCCGCTGATCAGGCAGATCTCGAGGCTCGCATCACGTCCGAGCTGGCGTGCGACCTCGGCGAGGCGCTCGGCGGGCCAACGCTTCCGCTCGGAGCCGGCGCCCACATGAATGCACAAGCGCTCCTGGATCGCCTCCCGAGGCTCTTTGGCGAACAGCACCGGGACGGCGGAGCTCGATGTGCCGAACAGCTCACTCACTTGGGAGAGGTGCCACTCCGCTTGATGGTGGTTGGACGGCTCTGCCGGGTAAGGCGGCCAGATCCGGACTCTTGCGATGCCGGTGCTCTCGAGGCGACTCCTCAAGAGTTCGGTGTCGCCAGGCAACCATGCGAGGAGCACGTCGAAGCTCGCGAGCCAGTCTCCGAGATCCCGAGGCATGGGGACATCGTCCGCGAAGAGCGCGTGAAAGCCGCCGAATGCGGGGTCACGGGCCTCCCTCGCTCCCGCGCCGCGAAGAGCCAGCTCGTGGAAGTCGGTCCGCTCGAGCACCGCTCGGTCCACCGAGACTGGCAACGCGTCGAGCAGATCATGAACGGGCAACGTCAACAGGAAGTCGCCCAGCGCTCCTCCTCGCCAGACGAGAGCACGCACCGTCAACCCTCGCCGGCGTCACCTGGATCGGACGGCGGCCTCGGGTGCCCGTGCCCATTGGTCCGGATGCCCTGGAACGTCTCGATCCACAGCCTGGCCATGTCGAAGAAGTCCGTCGCGGCCGCCGACAGGCTGAGCAGCTCGCAGTGGACCTCGTGGTCTCCGTCGACGCGAAAGGCCGCTCGGCACTTCTCGGTGCAATCGAGCTCGCCATTCAAGAAGCAGTGTTTGGGCATGGTGAACGGAGACCTCGGTTTCGAATCGACGGGTCGCTCCGGCGAGCGGACCGACAACGATAAACCATCCCTTCGAAAAAGCAACCGAGGCAAGGGGGGAGAAGGATCACCACGGAGAGCAGGACGTTGGTCTCCAGCGGAGGACTCGTAGCCAACTCCTTTGAGTCGCCGGTGGCTTTCTCGATTCTTCCGCGCGAGCCCGCTCCGTGTTCCCCATGCTCTTCTCGGTCATTCTCCTCCGCGCCCCACGTACGGCACCTGGACCCGGATCTCAATGAAAGAACGCCTTCATTCGCTTCGGGTCGGAGTGACGATGCTCCTGACGGCCGCCGTCGATGATCTCGGGCAAGATCGGGACGCGGTGCTCCTCGCCGTCGCGAAGGACGTCGAAGGCGAATTCGTCGAAGCTCGGGTCGAAGAGGTACAGGCCGTATCGGTAGGAGCTGTCGAAGTCCTTCGGCGGGGGGTATGCGCCTTGACGTGTCGGGAAGAACCCGATGAGGCGATCACCAACGCGGAGGCCGGCCTTGGCCGCGGGTCCTTCCGGGTCGATCCCCGTGATGTTCGCCGGCACCCAGCCACCATCCGCCTCGATGCCGAGGTAGGTCATGGAGACCGGCGTCTCGCTCACCTCGGAGAAGAAGCCCTGCTCTTCGAGGACCACCTCGATCTCGGGCCAGTCGACGGCTGTCACGTAGCGATCGTAGAGATCCTCCGAGTCGCGAGCCTTCAGCCAGGCCTTCATCGCTGGCAAGGAGTAACCGCCGCGATCGATGAAGTGCTTCAGCAAGACGAAGAGCCGGTCCTTCCCGCGCTTTTGGAGCTCGGCATCGAGCAGGAAGGCGAGCACGGCGCCGCCCTTGTAGGCGAGGGTCTCCTTTGGGCCATCCCCATCTCGCCAGTCGACGCTCGGATCATCGAGGCGCACTTGGCCGAAGGCGCTGCTGCGGCGGGCTTCGGCGTCGATCTCGAGCAAGCGCTCGCCGAACCAGCTCCGGTCGATCAGCTCCGCGCGGGCGAGCTGCCAGAGCGCGAAGTAGTCGTTGAAGCCCTCGAACAGCCAGACGATCGAATCCTCGCCGCTGGTCTTGCCGGGCAACCACTCGTGGTGGAGCTCGTGGCCGATGGTCGAGAGGTAGTAGGGATCGAGGTTCGGGTTGAAGCCGACTCCCAGCGCGTGGTCGGTTCGGATGCCACCGCCGCCCGGCTTCTCGCCGGTGACGAAGACGCGGACTGGCTTGCCGAAGGGTCTCTCGAGCTTCGCTTCGACGGTCTTCACGAACGGTCGGGCGATGGCGAGGATCTGGTCCGCGATGGGTTGGGCGCGGCCGAATTGGATGACCTCGAATGGCGTGTCACCTTCGAGGTCCTTGGCGATGACGGGATCGCGGCCGAAGGCGATCGGGCACTGATCGATCCCGTGATCGAGGGACACGGTCTGCTGGCCCTCGGTGATGCCGCCCCAGCCGGTGAAGATCGTCATGCCTTTTGGAGCGACCACCTCGACCGTGATCTCGCCCTGGACGCGCTCCCCCTTCTGGAAGGGGATCATCATCGTATTGTGGGCAAAGCTGAAGGCCGTCTCGCCCAGTCTCCAGGGGAGGAGCCCATGGGCCTCGTGCCGCGGCGATCCGTGTGCTGCGAGAGGGATCGTGTACCGGGCGCGGACGGTCCCATCCCAGCGGCCGGGCCGCTCGAGGTGGAAGCGCTCACCTTCTTGGCGGGCGAGCGATGGCGCGAGCTCCAGCTCCGAGAGGTAGCCCTCGACCTCGAGCCACTCGCCCCAGTTCTCGAGATACAGCATCGGCGCGAGCGTCGGATCCAGGCCCTTGGCCTCGAGGGAGTAGACCAAGGCGCCGGGTGCCGGATCTGGACGGTACTCGATGCGATACGACAGCTCGGTTTGACGTGGGCTGGCGAAGAGCGTCGACGTCCCCAGGACGAGCGACGCGGCGAGCGAGATGGACCGGAGCTTCATGGCGATCTCCCCGTGCGAATGTTCCAAGGACGGCGGTGTGCCGAGGGAAGGACGCTTGGAGGAGCCGCTTCGTTCGAGAGATTTCAAAAAGCGGTGTGCTCGCTCGTCTACACCAGCGGCACGAAAGCGACCTTCGTCACGGTTCGCTCGTCGAAGCCCTCCTTGGTCCGGACGATACGCTTCAGCGTCTGCTCGCCGCTTCCGACGGGGATGATGAGGCGTCCTCCGAACGCGAGCTGGTCGAGGAGCGCCTTCGGGACGCGATCGGGAGCGGCGGCGACGACGATGCCATCGTAGGGGGCTCCCGAGGGCCAACCGAGCTTTCCGTCGGCCATTTCGACCAGGATGTCTTCGTAGCCCAGGCGGTGCAGACGCTCGGCGGCGCGGGCAGCGAGCTCCATGTGGATCTCGATGCTGACGACGCGAGCGCCCAGCTCCGCGAGGACGGCGGCTTGATATCCGCAGCCGGTACCCACGTCGAGGACCATCTCACCCCCTTGGAGCTCGAGCAGCTCCGTCATCAGTGCGACGATGTAGGGCTGGGAGATCGTCTGACCGCCACCGATGGGCAACGGCCGATCCAGGTAGGCCTCCTTGCGCAGAGAGGGAGGAACGAACTCGTGGCGAGGCACCCGGGACATGGCATCGAGCACCCGGGGATCGCGGATCCCGCGGCCCTCGAGCTGTTCCCGGACCATCTCGGCGCGAGCGCGTGTGGCCCACGAGTCATCTGAGCGCTCGGGCGGCTTCACGTCCGGGCGGTCAATCCTTGACCTTGATCGGCTTGGTGTAGCTGCTGGGGATGAAGAAGATGCCTTCGCGCGCGTCGAGCCAGATCGGCACCTTACCGACGACCTCGAAGCCATCGGGTGTGTCCGCGAAGGCAGGCCTCAGGACGTGTCCCTTTTGGCCTTGGTAAGTTCCGCGAATGATCTCGACTCGCGTGCCTTCAGGGTAGAGCTCCGCGATCTTGTGCTTCATACCGCCTCTCGTCGTGGCGTTCTTGCAACGGGTTCATGGGGACTGCCACCTCTACCCGATTCCCGAGGGAAAGGCAATCGCAGGAGTCGGATCTCACACCCGAACCCAGAGCCCGCGCGACCGAAACGGGAAGCGGTCACCGAGCTGGAAGCCGTTTTCTCGACGGTGCTGACGATCGAGCGGAAAGGCGCCGAGCAGGGGTGCATTCGGAGTGCGCTGTCTTGCGGGCACGGTGTGCCCCGGCCCAAGCTCGCTCGGGAAAGCGCTCAAAGGCAGACCCGGTCACCGGCTCGCTCGGCTTGGGCACTCCAATCCATTTGAATATGTTCCACCACCTGTATGCGCCGGGGGCCGCGCCGGGGGCTCCGCTGACCTGAAACTAGAGCCCGCGCGACCGAACCCAGAGCCCGCGCGCCCGAAACGGGAAGCGGTCACCGAGCTGGAAGCCGTTTTCTCGACCGTGTTGACGATCGAGCGGAAAGGCGCCGAGCAAGGGTGCATTCGGAGTGCGCTGTCTTGCGGGCACGGTGTGCCCCGGCCCAAGCTCGCT
>JAVJTD010000567.1:0-7850 GCA_040219065.1 Planctomycetota bacterium | reverse complement strand
GCTTTCCGTTCGGAGGACGCTTCCCGTATCGGTCGCGCGGGCTCTGGTTTCAACGACTCTCGAAGTGTCCGAAGGCACCCTTGCTCGGAACCCTCTGGCTCGATCGGTCGCTCCGTCGAGAAAGCGGCTTTCCGTTCGGAGGACGCTTCCCGTATCGGTCGCGCGGGCTCTGGTTTCAACGACTCTCGAAGAGTCCGAAGGCACCCTTGCTCGGAACCCTCTGGCTCGATCGGGGGATCCGTCGATGGAGCGGCTTCCCGTTCGGGGGACGCTTCCCGTATCGGTCGCGCGGGCTCTGGTTTCCCGTCGCGCGGGCTCTGGTTCATCGCGGGCTCTGATCTCAACGCCTCTCGAAGAGTCCGAACACGCCGGGCGCTTCGATCTCAATGGCGAGCTCGCGCTCTCGCCCCGTCTCCTGGGCCGGCATCGTGACGAGCTCTCCGGTGCGGGCTTCGAAGCGGCGGATCTCCAAGCCTTCGGGTGCGTCCTCTTCGAGGTGGAAGATCGCCCAAGCCGGGCCGCCGAATCGCTCGAGCTCGGCTCCCGGCAACACAGCATGCAGCCTTCCGTACGACACCGCGTCCTCCAGAACGACTGGCGGACCCGACGAGCTGGTGATCGCGAATCGTGTCGGCCCTTCGAGGGCGTCCTCCGAGAGCTTCACCTGTAGCGAGCCATCGAACGAGGCGATATCCGCCGGGACGTTCGCCTGGACATCGTGCAACACGACGTCGCTGACGATCATCGCGTCACCTCGAATGGCGTCGGGGACGATCGTCTCGATGCGAAATCGCCCTTCCCCCACCTGATCCTGCCGGAGCGTCCCCAGCCAGCTCGCCCGTCCGTCGACGAGAAAGCGCTCCAGCTTCACCGCCGAGGCACTCGTTCCCATCACGGTCGCCGAGAGATCTCCATCGGGTGGCACCCTAGGAACGATCTCGATGTTCGCACCGGCCGGACGACTTCCGGCACTCTCGGGGCGGACCATCACGATCGGCGACGGCGCGAGCTCGGCCCCCGGCTCGCCACCCAGCTCGAGCACGTAGGACGCGCGCCTCCGGTCCAGGACCAGCTCTCCGCGCTCCCCTTGATAGAGTCCGTAGATCCGATCCCCTTCGTGCACGCCCATGAGCTGCATCCGGCCGTTCGCCCACGTCGTACCCTGATAGGTCGTGCGCCCCTCCTCCTTCAGCTCGGCATAGACGAGCACGCCGGGCAACGCCGTACCGAAGGCTCCGGCGACGGACAGCTCGGCGTCGAAGCCACCCGTGTCGGCGTCGCGGATCACGGCCTTCATTTCTTCAGCGACTCGAAACCGGTGTCCCTGCAATTGACCGACGAAGTCGGGCGGCGTCACACCAGAGCGCTCGGCCGGCGTCGTGATCGGCACGAAGACGCCGCTGCGCATACCCTGATGCCACTCCTGGATCTGCTGCCAGCAGGAGCGGCCGTTCCACATTCCCTGATTCGTGTAGCCCTGGTGATTGGCGCTCCAGCAGATCTTGTGATCAGAGTATTGGTACCCCATGATGCAGCGGCACATCTCGGGATAGGAGAGGCCGCGGTACTGGCCACCGGGAGATCCGAGGTACTCGTCGTAGAGGCCCAGGCCGTAGTGGCCGAACTCGTGAACGACGGTGCAATACAGGCCGATCTGATCCCAGGCGCCCGCCCATTGCCGCCCGAAGTTCATCGCGGTGTTCCAGGGCGCTCGGACCGGGTCGAATCGATGCCGGATGCCCGAGACGCTCGCGTTCGGATGCACCGAGTTGTTCGCCCAATCCCAGAGATCGGCCGAGCTCCAGTTCCGACCGGCATCGTGCACGGCCACGCGCCCGAAGGTGAGCTGGCCGTCGCTGGCGACGTAGAGGAACTCGGCTGCCTTGCGCATGCCACGCACGATCTGCTCGAGATACTCGCGCGTCGCGTCCCACTCGACGACGACCAAGACCGAGTACCGCGTGAGGGACCTGGCGAGCACGACGTCGCGGCCGGCACCCAATCGCACCTCGGGCAGTGCGGGCCGTCCTCCGTTGTCGACGGTCTCACTCGAGAGCACGATGTCGTAGAGCAGCCCGTCGACATCCTCGCGCGCGGCCTTGGCCGCCGGCTCACGATGAACGATCTTCTTCGCGAGCACGTGATGAGGCAAGGGCGGCACCCCATCGAAGCGATAGGCTCCGCCCGCACCCGAGACCCTCTGACCGACAGTCTTCCCGTCCCGCACCAAGGCCACTTCGGCGCCCGCGATCCCGCGGCCTTGTGCATCGACGATACGCCCCGCGATGAATCGGACGCTCGGTGCCGGGATCTCCTGGACGATCGTCTTCTCTCGCCGGTCCGCCTCTCCGCCGCACCGCACGTCGAGGGTCAACGCGAGCGGACCACTCGTCGAGTAATCGGGCCGCACGAGGAATGCTCGCTGGACGCGCAGCCCCATCTCGAGCGAGCCTAGCCGATCCAGATCCGGAGGAAGGGAGACGATCGACAAGCCGGCCGACGGCCGCAGAGAGACCTTCACGTCTCGGACCGGTCCGGTCGCGCCCTTCGCCGAGCTCTCCAGCGCGAGCAGCACTCGCCAGACGTCCTCGCCCGCCGACTCGAGGACCGTCCGTGTGGCGATCGGAGCGCCGCGATCGAAGGCCGGCTCCTCACCGCGCAATACGCAAACCGCCGTTCGGCTCTCTCCCGGGCGCAGCATCCGCGTCTCCGAATACAGCGCGAGCGCAGAGTCCGGTCCGAGCGGCAAGCCCGCTTCGAGCGGAAAGTCGAACGGCGAGGCGAGCGCTGGCGCCAAGGGAGTCAGCACCACTCGCTCGAAGGGCTCGCCCACTCCGCGCAGCACGATGGCACGGCCCCCGACCGCCAGCGACTCGGGTACAGCATCGCCCGAAAGCTCCTGGACCACGCCCGGCCAGAGGCGGGTCCCCAGCCACACGTCCGGCGCGTCGTCGAATCCGTCCACCAGATCGAGCAGCAGCCGGGCGCCGACCTCACGAGCTCGCCCCGATCGATTGATCACCGTGAGCTGCAACTGCAGCTCCGCCTTTCGCTCGAGCTCGGCCTCGTGGCCGGCCGGCGCCTGGCCTCGGAGCACGAGCTGCACTTCGATGTCGCGCTCCCGGGTCGTCCAGCTCACGCCCATGCCGCTCGCACGCGGTGCGGCGTGCGGCGAGAGCATGATCGCCTCACCGTCGACCTGGATCGAGGCTCGGCTAGAGAACGTCCAGGGCCAACCGAACAGCAGTGGCCGGTAGCCACCGACTCCCGACTCGGGGAACAACGCCGCCGAGAAGGCACCTTCCGAATCGAGGGTGAGGCGCATCGCCCCCAACTGCGCCGTCGCCGTGCCGCCACCCGGCGCAGGAGGCCCGGCGCCTCCTTCGAGGAAGGCGGCGAGCTCCGAGAGCACTCGCGCCTTGCGTGCGAAGATCGAGTCTCCCGTCAACCGGTCGGCGATGTCGCGCGCGGCCCCGAGCTCTCCGTGCTCGAGTGCCTCGGTCAGGGCCGCGTATCGAAGAACGTCTCCCTGTTCGTCACCGGCGACGAGGAGCATGAGGCCGAGCGTCGCCCAGAGTGTGACCATCAGAAGAGATTGCGCCGGAGCCACTCGATCTCGAACGTCGTCTCCTGGCGCGGCGCGAGCTCGACCCGTAGCTCGACCGTATCGAGCCGCTGGATCTCGCGTGGAAGCTCACACTCCGTCAGCTCGAAAGAAGCGCCCGGCCGCTCGACGATGACCAGCGTCACCTTCTCGGCGAGGCCATTGTGGATCTTGAAAGCGAGGCGCGTCCTCTGGTCGTAGGCGATGACCTTGTTCCAGCGATCGCGGCGCTCGTTCTCATTGCGCTGAAAGACGACGCGGCGCTCGACCTGAATGTCCCTTTCGTGGCCGGAGAGGACGCGCACCTTCTCGCCGAGCGGCGTCGCGGCGAGCACGTCTTCACCGATCAATCCGGGCGCGGCGTCGGCGCGCTTCGAGAAGAGCCGGATCTTGCCAGCCGGCAAGAGAGACTTGGCAAGCGGCCCGCCCGCCGCGTTCTCCAGCTCGAGCTCGACGCCGGGAGCACCGCCGAAGCGGGCCGGGTCGTAAGTGTAGTGACGCGTGAAGGGCAGCCCGGCGGCACGAAAGGTCTCGACCTCGCGGCGCTGTCCATCACTGACCGAGAGGTCCTCGAGCACACCGCCATCGAAGACGATCCGCACACCTTCGAGGTCGATGCCGCTGTTGTCCTGGATCTCGACGGTCTGCTGCAGCTCGAGCGACTCGGGCCGGTCAGCGGTCTTTTCGTGAAGGATCCCGACGTAGGCCACTCGCCAGCCGACTCCGGAGAGGAGGTAGCGGGCGTGGACCTCGGCCTCGAGCGGCCCGGTCGCTTCGACGTCGTAGAAGAGCATCTTCGGCAAGTGACCAAAGCGTGTGACTGCTGTGATCTTCGCTTCTCCCGAGGACGGCGAGACGTCGAAGTCGAGCGTGCCTTCGTCGAGGCGCGCGCGGATCCAGTCGAAGCGCAAACGGTTGGACCCGGCGCCGAGGCGGACGCGACGCGTCTCGGTCACCACGGCCGGGGCGTCACTGGTGAGCCGGAGCACGACCGCGTCCGGCTTCTTGGGAACCGAGACCTCGAGGAACGAGCCGTCATCGGGAAGAAGGAGGAGGCCGCTCAACGTCGTCGCCAGACAGAATGCCCAGATCATCATGACTTCATTCCTCCATCACGGCTTCACGCCGACCTTCTTGACGCGATACGTGAGCTCGGTCGCTCCGGAAGCCGGGACCTCGACGCGAAACTCGAGCGAGGACTGATCCTTCCGCTCCCCCGGCACCGAGGACTCGAGCAGCTCGAATCGGTCCGAGCCGGTGACGAGCTCTCGCACGATGAGCGTCCGGGCCGCGTTGGCATGATTGCGAATCTCAAAGCGGAACGACTCCTCCTGGTCGTAGGAGACGAGCGCTCGGTTGTACTCGCCCTGCACGAGGTTGGTCCGCACGAGGCTCATCGGCTCGCGCTCGACGACGAGCTCCTCGGCGATGCCGACCGGTAGCTCCAGGCGGCCACCGGCCGGGACGTTGGGAAAGCTGCCCCGGCTCGAGAAGCGTGTGCCGCCGCCCGGCTCACGTTCATACAGCAGCAAAGAGCCGGGCTGCAGCGTGGCGCCGCCGAGTGGGCTGTCTGCACCGTTGCGCGCCTCGAGAACGCGGCGCACCTTCGGTCCGGCGGACACGTCGTAGCGGTACACCACGTCGATCGGAGCCTTCGTGACCGCATGCGTCCGCCGGCGAGTCGTCACGCCGCTCTGCAACGTCACGTCCGACCCGAAGTCGATCGCGGTGTGCTCGGCGAAGTCCTGGACCAGTGGCTCCGGCGGCAAGCCCGCAGGTGCTCCCTCGGCGGGATCCGGCGCTCGCCCGTGCCGCACGATGGTCGAGGGCACGGTCTTGACGTCGCCGATGATCGAGCGGATCGCGACTCCTTCGAAACGCTCACCCGAAGCATTGTTCACCTCGAGCTCTTGAACGAGATCGAGCGTCTTGCCTTCCACGTCGACCGTGCCGACGTAGCGAATCGATGACGACAAGCCTCGGGCCTGGAATCGCAAGCGCAAGCGCTCGGGGCCGGCCGCGTCCGCCTCGATCTCGACGAAGGTCGCCGCGGGCAGATCGTTGCGGCGGACCATCGCCAGCACACGCACGCCGCCGGGATGATCGAGGGGCAGGACCTCGAGTGTCGAGACGTCCGCGCCGCTGCGAACGAGGTCGATTCGGATCTCGGTCCGCCCGGCAGGCAGCTCGACGGTGCGGGTCTCCTCCACCAGGACGAGCCCCGAAGGATAGATGTCGAGGCGAAGTGGCTCGTCCGAGGAGGGGCCGTTCAGTACGCAGAGTATCCAGAGCCCGAAGCTGAGGGTGTGCATGGTGACTCGCAGGAACGAAGGTGCCGCGGAGCCGCTCGCAGGAGCGTCCGGCGGTCGGAAAGGCCGACCTCGAGGTCGGTTGGTTCGCGAGTCGGAGCGTGAACCGGTCAGGCTTTTCGTGACGTGGGCGGGCGAGGCGCGGGATTCTATCCCGCCGTCCGATCCGGAGACAAGACGGTGCCAGAACTTCGAAGTGGAGTATCCTCGATCTCCTGGAAGGAGAGCTCGCGTCGAGGGCCGAGTGCATCGGAGTGCCCAAGTCGAGCGAGCCAAAGACCGGGTCTGTCTGTGAGGGCTTTCCCAAGCGAGCTTGGGCCTCTTGGAACGTTCAACGGTTCAACCAGCAACTCTCAACTTTGAAGCTGGCGGTCCGATCGCACCCGGCGGCATCGGGACATGGAGTATCGGATCTCAGGTCTGGGTTCTCTCCAAGGCGCTTGGAGGGAGGACACGGAGACCGGCTGAAGCCGGCGGTCCGAATGCGGCGTGTCTCAAGTCAGGTGCTGAAACCAGGCCCGAGGGCGATGGAGCGCCCAAGCCGATCGAGCCGGCGACCGGGTCTGTCGGCGAGGGCTTTCCCAAGCGAGCTTGGGCCTCTTGGAACGTTCAACGGCTCAACCGGCAATTCTCAACTTTGAAGCTGGCGGTCCGATCGCACCCGGCGGCATCGGGACACGGAGTATCGGATCTCAGGTCTGGGTCCGCTCCAAGGCGCTTGGAGGGAGGACACGGAGACCGGCTGAAGCCGGCGGTCCGAATGCGGCGTGACTAGTTTCAAGTCAATCCGAGGACTGACGCCCGTGCACCTCGATGGTGACGTGCTCGAGGCCGTGGATGTGCGGGAGCCTTTGGCGGTACTCGTCGGGAGAGCTGGGGCTCTCGGAGCGGATGGCGAGGATGAGTGCCTTGAGACCCGGGCCGATCGACCAGAGATGGAGATCCACGATCTCGTCGCCTGGCTCGGACTCGATCGACTCGCGGATGGCGGCTCGAGTCTTCGTGTCGAGCTGATGGTCGAGCAGCACGGCGCTGGTCGTTCGGATCAACCCGATAGACCATCTCGCGACGAGGATCGCGCCGACGACGCCCATCATCGGATCGAGCCAGACCCAACCGAAGAGCTTGCCGGCGAAGAGCGCGATGATGGCGAGCAGAGAGGTCAGAGCGTCGGCGAGCACGTGCAAGTAGGCCGAGCGTAGGTTGTGGTCGTGATGATGGGGATGGTCGTGCTCGTTCGCGTGAACAGGCTCACCAGCGGCGTCGCCTTCGCCATGATCGTGGTGATGACCGAGCAAGAGCATCGACACGCCATTAACGATCAACCCGACCACCGCGACGCCGATCGCCTGGTCGAACTCGATCGCCACCGGCTCCAAGAGTCGCTCGACGCTCTCCTTCGCCATGAGCAGTGCGAACAGGGCGAGGAGGATCGCGCCGGTGAAGCCGGCGAGGGCATTGACCTTACCGACCCCGAACGAGAAACGAGGGTCCTTCGCCTTGCGTCTGGCATAGGCGTACGCGAACGCCGCGATTCCCAGGGCCGCCGCATGGGAGGCCATGTGCAAGCCGTCGGCGAGGAGCGCCATCGACCCGTAGAGCCAGCCGGCGCCGATCTCCACGACCATCATGATCGTGGTCAGCCCGATGACCAGCCAGGTGCGCGTCTCCCCGGGGCGTCTCTGATCTTGTCCGAAGGTGTGGTCGTGAAGGCGAGGCATCGATCCGGTTCGATAGAGCAGTGGTCGCGATGGCCGCCTCTTCTAACCGGACAGGCGGGAGGATGTCGACCACGTTTGCGCATCCCTGGCGCGGCGGCGGAGCATACAGGTGAGAAACGATCGGAGCCCGAACAGGTCCCTGTCGCGGGGTTGGGAACACGCTCGCGCACAAAGCTCATGACCGATTCAGTGGGGCCTCGTGAGGGACGACGGGAC
>JAVJTD010000565.1:0-3438 GCA_040219065.1 Planctomycetota bacterium | reverse complement strand
GTCCCGTCGTCCCTCACGAGGCCTCACTGAATCGGTCATGAGCTTTGTGCGGGAGCGTGTTCCCAACCCCGCGACAGGGACCTGTTCGGGCTCCGGTCGTTTCACCCCCTGCATGCTCCGGGCGCCGCGCCCGGGGGCGCTGCCGAGTTGAAACTTCATTCGGACCGCCGGCTTCAGCCGGTCTCCGTGTCCTCCATCCAAGCGCCTCGGAGAGGGCCCAAACCTCACATCCGAAGCTCCGTGGCTCGATGTTGCGGGGGACGGAGTGTCGGCTTCACGACGCGCGAACCAACCAGAGCCCGCGCGACCGACACGGGAAACGGCTGTTGAACCGGAAGCCGCTTCCTCGACGTCCCTGACGATCGAGCGGAGAGGTGCCGAGCAAGGGGCCACTCGGAGTGCGCTGTCGTCGCACGGCCGCCCCGGCCCAAGCTCGCTTGCGTAGAGCCCTCGCCGACAGACTCGGTCTTTGGCTCGCTCGGCTTGGGCACTCCAATGCACTCGAGTACGTTTCACCATCTTCATGCTCCGGCGTCCGCCGGCGGGGGCGCCGCTGACTTGAAACCACTGGGAACGCGGGCGTCCCGCCCGCTTGGAACGCGGAACAGGCTTGCCGCTCCAGTAGGTTCACGGCGGCCCCGGCCCAAGCTCGCTTGTGGATGCCCTCACCGACAGACCGGGTCACCGGCTCGCTCCGACTTGGGCACTCCAACGGACTCGTGGTTTCACCACCTGAATGCTCCGGCGCTGCGCCAGGGGCGCCGTTGATCTCCTGACACGGGCCCGGCTCCGGTCGGGCCCGGTCTCCATCCACTGAGGCCCTTCTCGTCAACGGCGCGGCCTTTCGGCAACATGAGGGGATGAAGTCCCCTTCGTCAGCACAACCGGACGGCGGGCGGCCGTCGGCACTGCAGGAGGCGGCGGCCGCTATCGAGGAGGAGTACCGCACTTCGGTGAAGGTGCGGCGGCTTCTGTGTCGGCGTGCTGAGGACGTGAGGGACAACAGGGAGCCCTGGATCGTCTGCCTTCAGGTCGGCTCGGTGGGGCCCTGGGACTGGACCTTCGAGGGGAGCACCGCCTTCGTCCCGCTGCCTGGCGACAAGCCCGCAGCACAGGCGCTCGAGGACGGGGAGGTCGTCTGGCGCGGCGAGGTCGTCGAGGTGGAGCCGGTGAAAGGGCTCCTCTACGTGGCGCTCGAGTCGGTCGAGGAGGCCGCTCAGGTCACACCGGGTGTCATCTGGATCCGGCCGTTTCCCTTCCTGTGGCCCTTGCGGGAGATCTACCAGAGCCCGCATCTCGAACGCTACCGCGAGCTCTTGCCACCCTTGCTGGAAGCCACCCTCACCGGACGACTCGATCGACCCGAGAGGGCTCCGGTCGGGAGCGATGGTCTCGAGCGCGTTTGGGCGAAGCCCTGGGGCATCCTCTGGGGACCGCCGGGTACCGGCAAGACCTATCGCATCGGCGAGCAAGTCGCCGACGTGCTCGCCAAGACCGATGAGCGAGTCCTCGTGGTCTCGACCACCAACCGTGCCACCGACGCCGTTGCGCTCTCCATCGGCCGTGCGCTGCGCCGAAGAGGTCGCCCCCTCGATCCCGTCGTTCGTGCCGGCACTGGGAGCCACTACGGCGACTATGCTCGGACAAGCATGCTCGAGCTCCTCGCCGGGACCGAGACCGCCGCTCGCCAGCGTTTCGCCGACCTCGCCAAAGAGATCCGGCAGACGACTGACCCGGATCGACGAGCCCGGCTGCAATCCGACCGCGCGCTCGTTCGGCAGCAAATCGAGAACGGGAGCTTGTCGGCGCTACTCGACCCGGACAAGCGCGTCGTCGTCATGACCGCCGCGGGCGCTTCGAACGTGCTCGGTCTGGAGGACGTCGTCCAGGCGATCGAGAGCGGGGACCTGCTCTTCACGACCGTGATCCTCGACGAAGCGGGCCTCCTGCCGCGGGTCTCGGCAGCCGCGCTGTCCTTGTTCGCGAGCTGGAGGACGCTGCTCGTCGGCGACCCGGCGCAGCTCGCACCGATCAGTCGCATCGCGCGGGTCCTGCCGCCGCGGGTCGCGCGTTGGATCCAGATGAGCGCCCTCGAGCACCTCGATCCCTCCCAGGAGCCGCCCGAGAACGTTCGCCTGCTCACGCGTCAGTACCGCATGCACCCGGCGATCCGACGGGTGGTCTCGGAGTACCAGTACCACGGTCGCCTCGAGGACGCCGGCGAGGTCGAAGAGCGTCCAGCGCCGTTCGCCGACGCACTCTTGACCAGCTCTCCCCGCGCCGTCTGGATCGTCTTCGACGAGGAGCCGGGCGAGCTCAGCCACAAGCGCGCCGAGCGAGGCCCGGGTCAGAGGAGCTGGATTCGCCGCGGCACCTTGCCCTGGCTCGAGAGGCTGTTCGGCGCGATCCCGGAGCTGGCGAAAGGGCCAGGTCTCTTCCTGTCACCCTTCGTCGCCCAGGCGCGAGCCGTCGACGGTTGGCTGGCGCGGTCCGGCTTCACGGAGTGGGAGGCCTCGACGGTGCACGCGCAGCAAGGCACCGAAGCGCGCTTCGTGCTCTTCGACACCGTCAACGCAGGCAGCCATGTCTGGCCGACGGTGGAGTGGAAGCGACTGATCAACGTCGGGCTCAGCCGCGCGAGGGAGATGGCCTTCCTCTTGGCGACCCGGCAAGAGATGCAGGAGCCCTACCTCGCCCCACTCAAGTCCACCCTCGCCCCGAGGGTGCTCGAGCACCGGGGCAGCGCCTGGCATTGGTGCAGCGTTCCGGTGGTGGCACCCGCGCCGACTCTGAGCACGGCCGACCGGGCCGACAGCACGCTGGGTCGACAGATCGAGAGTCGACGTGCGTTGCGGCCGGTGCTCAATCGGGAGCAGGAGAGGCTTTGCCGCCTGTCGCTCGACGGCGCGGGACGGGTCGTTCGCGGTGTCGCGGGGAGCGGCAAGACCGTGATCCTCGCACACTGGCTCGTGCAGACGCTGCTCAATGAGCCCGCCCTGGGGCGGCTCTGGGTGGTTTATGCAAACGAAGCTTTGAAGGGATTGCTCGGTCGAACGCTGCTCGAAGTGTGGGAGGAGCGGCAGCCGGGGATCGCCTTCCCCTGGGAGCGCGTGACGCTCTGGCACGTCCGTCATCTGCTCGTCGATCTGCATCGACGCACGGGGCAGGAGGCCCGGTTCGAGTTCGACTACGAGAAGGGCGCCGCCGAGCTCGATCGGTCGCGTCTCCAAGAGGCGCTGTGTGACGCCCTCTTCATCGATGAGGCCCAGGACCTCGGACACGTGACGCTCGAGCTGCTCGTCTCGCTGGTCCACTCGGATCCGGGCAGCGATCAAAGGCGCATCGTGATCTTCTGCGACAACGCGCATAATCTCTACGGTCGCCGCACGCGGACTTGGTCCGAGCTGGGCCTGGACATGCGCGGTCGATCCACGGTCC
>JAVJTD010000564.1:0-5944 GCA_040219065.1 Planctomycetota bacterium | reverse complement strand
TTCCCGTCGTGTCTCCGCAGCGCCGTTACTCGATGAAGAGCTCGGCGGTCTTCAGGGCGTTCTGATTCGTGTCGGCGCCACCGACCATCAGGACGCGGCCCGTGTCGAGGCGCAAGCCGACCTGGGCGCCTCGGGAGCTGCCCATGGCGCTCGTCGTGCTCCAGGTGTTGCTCGAGGGGTCGAAGATCTCGGCGAGATTGGTGGCGAGGAGGTTCAGGTACGTGCCGGTGCCACCGCCCGCGGCGAGGACGCGACCGTCGCCGAGGCGCACGAGTGGGAAGAGAGCCCGCGAGGTGGTCATCGACCCGACGTTCGAGAAGGTGCCGCTGCCCGGATTGAAGCGCTCGGCCGAGGCGACGGTCGCCGGGTCGAGCACCGGGTCACTGGCGCCACCGGCCACCAAGATATCGCCGCCGCTCAGCACGACGCTGGTGTGACCGACGCGATTGGTGTTCAAGCTGCCCGTTCCCGAGAAGCTCGTCCCCGCGACGTTGAGGATTTGAGCATTCGAGGAGATGTAGGGAACAGGGATGATGATCGTGAAGAACGAGAAGCCGCCGCTCACGAGCGTGCGACCGTCTTGCAGCTTGGTCGCGCTCGCGAAGACCTTCGGCTCGGACATGTTGGGGCCGGCCGCGAAGGAGTCGGTGTTCGGATCGTAGATGTCGGTCTGATTCGTCGTGCCGGTCACGAAGGTGACGACGTCACCCAGAGCGTTCGAGCCGCCGGTCACGATCACGCGGCCGTCATTCAGCGTGACCTGGCCGTGTCCGATCCGGCCCCGGCGCATGTTGCCTGACGTCTGCGTGAAGTTGTTCGTCACCGGATCGAAGACGTCGGCCGTCGGCGAGATGACGAGGAAGGGATCGGAGCCGCCGGTGACGAGCACCTTGCCGTCCTGGAGCTTTGCGGCGCTGTGCAGCGAGCGCTCGACGGCCATCAAGCTGGTGAGCAGAGTGAACTGGTCCGAGCACGGATCGTAGATCTCGGCCGTGCGGAGGCCGACCGGCGTGAAGACCTGGCCACCGCCGCCGCCGGCGATCAGCACCCGGTCGTCGTCGAGCTGCGTGCCAGTCGCGAAAGTGCGCTCGGAGGTCATCTGGTCTTGCGAGGCGACGAACGTCTCGCCGTAACCCAGCTTGATCGTGCAGATGGAGCTGAGGTCGTCGATCTGCAGAGGGTTCAGCGTCACGGTCGCGGCCTGGGAGTAGATCACGAAGTTGTTGAAGGCGGCACCGCCGGGAATCGGCAGATTCGCGGTCGCCTCACCGTTCCCGTCCAACGTGCCGAACAGTCCAGGCACGCTCAGGGTCAGGCTGATCCACTTGAACATGTTCGACGAGTCGTCCGAGAAGACGATCGCATAGAGCTCGCCAGGATCGCCGGACAGCTCCACGGTGATGACGTTGCCGAGATCGCCGCGGCTGAGGGTGATGTCGAGCGGGCCGGCGAGTGCAGGCGCGCTGAGGGTGATCAGGAGCAAGGCGCAGAGCAAGACGGTGCGCATGGCACGACTCCTCGATGGGATATTGGGGGGCAACAGGCCTTTTTCGCGGACCAGAGTGGGACTCGATGAGTATAACGAGGCGATCGTCACCGAAAGGCGAAAGATTCCGAAGGGCCGATGAGATCTGGCCCGACGGGTGGGCGCCCGACGTCGTTGCGCCACCGCCCACCGGCAGCCTGGCGAGTGGTCGAACTCGCTGCTGACCTCTGGCAGGATCCCGAGATATACTCGAAGGGTCCGCCGCCAGGTGGACTCACGAAGCCCGAGATCAATCCGAAGTACGCGAATTCAGGGGATCGAGCCCGACGCGGGCCATTTGGAGCCCGTCCGCTCGGACCGGGCCGGATCGACCCATACCCTGCCGTTCTCCGAAGGAGCGAGTGAAGATGCTGCTGAAAGCGTTTCGATGGACCCAGATCCTGGTCGCCGCCTCGTGCGTGGCCTTCCTCACCGTCGATTCGGCGCGGGCGACCGACTTCTTCGTCGATGCCGGAAGCGGGAGTGATGCGACCGGCGATGGCAGCTCGGGCAACCCCTGGAAGACCATCACCCACGCCTTGACGCTGGTCGGCAACGGAGACCGCATCCTCGTGCGGCCCGGGACCTACGATCAGGCCAACGGTGAGTCGTTCCCGCTGCAGCCCGTTCCGGGGACGAGCTTGATCTCGACCGGGGGGCCGGGCGTGACGACGATCTCGGCGGCCGGCGCGGGACCGGGCATCGCCGCCGTGCAGTTCGCCGCGGGGCAGACCTTCGGCGCTGGCGATCGGCTCGAAGGATTTCGCATCACCGGTGGCTTCAACGGGGTCGAGGTGCTCGCGACCGGTCAGACGACCGCGCCCACGATTCACGGCAACACCATCACCGGGAACCAGAATGCAGGCGTCTCGAGTTACAGCCTCAACTTCGCTTCGCGCGCCATGCCCACGATCCAGAGCAACACCATCAGCGGCAATCAGCACGGCGTGCGCGCCTTGTCCTCTTATTACGCCTACGTCGATCCGGTGATCCGGGACAACGACATCGAGGGCAATAACGGCTACGGCTTCTATGGCTTCGGCGTCACGGCCGGGTATCAGTATCCGACCTTCGATTCGAACCGCATTCGAGGCAATGGCAAGGCCGGCATCTACTTCCAGACCTTCGTCAGCTCTCGCATGACACCGACGTTGACGAACAACACGATCAGCGGCAACGATCGCGGCATCCAGATCTTTGCCTACTACGGCTCGATCACGCCAGGCTCGACTCACGACACGATCGCCTACAACGCCAAGGAGGGGATCCGCGTCCAGCAGCAGTACGGTTACGTCACGCCGGCGATCTGGAACGGCATCATTTGGGGCAACGGCACGACCGACCTTGTCGGACTTCCTTCGGCTTCGGTCTTCTACTGCGACGTGGGCACCGGCCTGCCGGGTGGTGGCTTCGCCAATCAGAGCGTGCCTCCCGGGTTCGTCGACGGGCCGGGCGGCGACTTCCACTTGCAGGCGGCCTCGCCGCTCCTCGACCAGGGCTCCCAGACGCCGCCCACCCTGCCGGCGACCGACTTCGAGGGTCAGACGCGCGCCATCGACGGGGACGGCGACACCTTCGCCTTTCCGGACATGGGCGCCGACGAGCACCTGCCCCGGCCTCGCCTTCGCCTCAACGGCACTCCCCAGACGGGCTCACCGGTCAGCTTCACGGTGCTGGTCACCGGGAGCCTCGAGAACGGGAACATCGCTTTCGTGCTGCTCAGTGCGACCGGCGACGGCTCGGTGACGGGCGGCCTTCCCTTGCCCGGAGGGAACGGCCTGATACTGGGCATCGACTCCGACTTCCTGACGAACATCGGGCTGTCCTTGCTGCCGCTCTTCACGACGGCCGCGATCTCGGGCTCCCCCAACGGCTCGGCCAACTCTCCGACGTTCCCGATGCCGGCCGCGCCGCCGGGCCTCAACGTGTGGGCCGCGGCCGTGACCTTCGTCCCGGCGCCGCCGGCGTACTCCCAGACGACCGCGACCATCCAGTTCCAGACGCAGTGACGACAGACGTCCAAACGCCTCGAGCGCCCGGTCTGGCCAACGGCCGGACGCCTTGCTACCTTCGGTCAGCAGCCTGACCAAGAAACTCGCTATCCCAGCAGAATTCCGATCTCCCGAGAGCGCGGCGCGGCCGTTCGGCTCGGGGTCCCCCAGGAGGAGTGTACCCATGACAGTGCGCACGCACTCGAGGATCGCTTCCGCGATCCTCTGCCTCGCCGCCTTCGCGTCGGTCGCGACGGCGCAGCCGCAAGGCAACCTCACCTCGAAGGTCCTCGGCACGACCGTCGGCCCAACCGGTCAGATCGAGGTGAGCGGCGATCCCGGCGATGTCTACGTGATCTTCGTCTCGCTGAATCAGGGCCCGTCGGTCATCGGCGGCAAGACGCTCGACGTCGGCTTGGAGCTCCTGCCTTTGACTGGCTCCTTGCCCGGCTTCATCGGCACCTTGAACGGCAGTGGCCAAGCGGTGGTGCCCTACTTCCTGCCGGGCAGTCTGCCGGTCGGTGCGACGCTCTACTCGCAGGCGGCGACCCTCATCACCGCGAACAAGCTCGACGACATCTCCGAGCAGTCGGTGCTCGTGCTGTCCGCAGCCGACAGCTTCACGGCGACCAAGGGCAACCTGGGCACGGCCCGGGCCCAGGCGACGGCGACGCTCCTCGACGACTGCCGCGTGCTCCTCACCGGCGGTGGCAGCGGCAACCTCACCAGCCCCTCGGCGCTCATCTCGGCCGAGTCCTACGACTTCTTCAGCCAGACGTTCGGCTCGCTCGGCAACATGACGCGTCAGCGCGCCTTCCACACCGCGACCAAGTTGAACGACGGCCGGGTGCTGTTGGTCGGTGGCAATAACTCGTCGGGAGTCGTGACGGCGACGAGTGAGATCTTCGATCCCACGAACGACAGCTTCACCAATGCGGCCGCCATGTCGCGCGCCCGTGCCGGCCACACGGCGAGCAAGCTGAACAACGGCAACGTCGTCATCGCCGGTGGCACCAACAGCTTTGCCACGATCGACGCGATCGTCACCGGCTCGACCAACACGACCGAGATCTACAACGGCACCTCGTTCAGCTCGGGTCCGAACATGTCCGAGCCACGCTTCGGTCACAACGCCGTCACCTTGAACGACGGTCGGACCTTGGTCTCGGGCGGACTCTCCTTCATCACGATCATCATTCCGATCCCGCTCATCTCGAGTGATGCCGAGGTCCTGAACGTCGCCGGCTCGTCCTTCAGCGGCGCCGGCAACATGGGCACCGAGCGCGTGCTGCACGCGGCGACCGTCCTCGCCAACGGCAACGTGCTGGTCACGGGCGGCGGCTCCGGCAGCGTCCTCAGCCCGACGCCGGTCGCGAGCTGCGAGATCTACCAGGTGAGCGGCAATAGCTGGAGCTCGACCGGCTCGATGGCCGGTGCTCGGGCGTTCCACCAGACCTTCCGGCTCGCGAGCGGTGAGGTCTTCGTGGCCGGTGGTGCCGATGGCTCGATCACGGCCCCGACCGTGCAGACGACCGTAGAGCTCTACAACCCGAGCAGCGGGACCTGGTCGCCGAGCGCGAGCAGCATGATCACCGCGCGCGGTGCCTACTCCGCCGTGGTGCTGCCGGACGGCTCGATCCTGTACGCCGGTGGTGGCGACGCGTCGGGCCTGCCGACGGCGACCGCCGAGCGCTACACCGATTGATCTCGAATGAGCGCCGGGGCGAATGCGCGCCCGGCGCTCAGCTCTCCGCCTCGGCGCTCTCCGAGCGCTGAGGCTGGACCCGGGCCAAGCGGTTGCGGCCTTCCTGCTTCGCCCGATACAGCGCCCGATCGACGAGCGCGACGAACTCGTCGACACCGAAGTCCTGCACCGCACCGTCGTAGGTCGCCAAGCCGATGCTGACGGTGACGGTCTGCGGCACGCCTCCTTCACCGAGCGGGAACGGATGGCGAGCGATCCGCTGCAGGAGCCGCTCGCCGAGATGCGCGGCTCCTCGAGGGCCGGTGCTGGGAAGGATCAAGGCAAACTCCTCGCCACCAAAGCGCGCGAGGAGATCGGGGGTGCGGATCGTGCGGCGAATCACCTGCACCATCTCCTGCAGCACCCGATCGCCGACCTGGTGCCCGAAGGAGTCGTTGATCACTTTGAAATGATCGACATCGACCATGAGCAGGCTGACCGGCGAGTCGTAGCGTCGGGACCGAGAGATCTCCTTGGTGAGCTGGCTGTCGAAGAAGCGCCGGTTGTAGGCGCCGGTCAGGGAGTCGGTGACCGCCTCGGCCTGGAACCGGCGGTGGTCGGCCGCGAGCTTCTGTCGCAGGCCGCGGCGGCGAAGCGCCATTCGAATCGCCCCGAGCAGGGCGGTCGGGCTGTCAGTGGCATGCGGTCCGGTCACCTCGTCCGCGCCGAGGTAGGCCGCGCGCG
>JAVJTD010000192.1:0-8453 GCA_040219065.1 Planctomycetota bacterium | reverse complement strand
GGCGGGGGCGCCGCTGATCTGAAACTAGTCACGTTGTCGTTCGGACCGCCGGCTTCAGCCGGTCTCCGTGTCCTCCATCCAAGCGCCTCGGAGAGGGCCCAAACCTCACATCCGAAGCTCCGTGGCTCGATGCTGCGGGGGCCGAAATGTCGGCTTCACGACGCACGACCGAAACCAGAGCCCGCGCGACCGAAACGGGGAGCGGCTGCTGAGCGGGGAGCTGCTTCCTCGCCGGTGCCACCGATCGAATTGGGAGGCGCAGAACAAGGGGCCATTCGGAGTGCGCTGTCGTCGCACGGCCGCCCCGGCCCAAGCTCGCTCGAGCAGAGCCCTCGCCGACAGACTCGGTCACCGGCTCGCTCGGCTTGGGCACTCCATCGCCCTCGCCCTCAGGCCCAGTTTCACCACTGTATGCTCCGGGCGCCGCGCCCGGGGGCGCGGCTGACTTGAAACCACTGGGAACGCGGGCGTCCCGCCCGCTTGGATCGCGGAACAGGCTCGCCGCTCCAGAAGGTTCACGGCATGCCCCGGCCCAAGCTCGCTCGATCAGAGCTCTCACCGACAGACCCGGTCACCGGCTCGCTCGACTTGGGCACTCCATTCTTCAGGACCCGTCACATCGGAAACTCCGTGGTCAGGCCGCCCTCCGGCCCAAGCTCACTCGGGAAAGTCCTCGCAGACAGACCCGGTCACCGGCTCGCTCGGCTTGGGCACTCCATTGCCCTCAGGCCCAGTTTCACCACCTGTATGCTGCGCCGGTCCGCTGGCGGGGGCACCGCCGCCCTCGAATCCGTCGCTCTTCGGGAGTCTCGTCGTCGATCGAAGCTCGGAAACTCTGGCACCGGTTGCAGCTAGAGACCGGCAACTCTAGAATCGCCGCTTCGAGGTACTCCAGATCCACGGAGGAAGCACCCGATGCCTCAACCGACTCCCAACGACTTGAACGCCGCCGTCTCCGCCCTCGAGCAGACCAAGTCCGAGCACCGCGAGATCCTCGACCGCATCGCGGGCGACGAAGGGATGTCCGGTGAGACGCGGCGCGCCTTGGTGGCCCACGTCCTCGAGGAAGAGGACGAGCACATGGCCGAGATCCAAGGACTGATGCGCCAGCCGAGCTCCGCTCCGCAGTCAGCCCCCTCGACGGCGCAGACTCGGAACTTGACCGTCGGCTCGATGCGCAATGATCCGGCTTCGGGTCAGGGGCCCGGGTCGGTCGGCTCGCTTCGTCGCCCCTAGCTCAATCCGCTCCAACGCTCACTGAAGAAAGGTCCACGATGGGATCCCATGGCCCCTTGTCCTCGGAGCAATGGAAGCACCTCGCGTCCGAGATCGTCCGGGAAGCACGTCGGACGCTGATCGGACGGCGCTTCCTCGGCATCTATGGTCCCTTGGGACCGGGGATCGAGAGCGTCGCCATCGAGGAATACGGCCCCGATCGAGACGCGGAGATCGAGCTGATCGGGAGCCATGATCCCAAGCCGATCCATGGGGCGCGGGAGCGCTTCGTCCGGGTGCCGATTCTCTTCAAGGACTTCATCCTGCATTGGCGCGATGTCGAGCTGGCGAGCAAGCTCGATGCGCCACTCGACGCATCGCGCGCCATTCGTGCCGCCCACGTCGTGGCCGACCGGGAGGACCAGCTCATCTTCAACGGTGAGCCTCGCTTCGACATCGAAGGCCTCCTGAATGCCAGCGGTCGCAGCACGATCGAGCGCGGGGATTGGACGCAGTTCGGCGTGGCCTATCAGGACGTCGTGCGCGCCACCGAGGTCTTGCTCGGCGACAATCACCATCGCCCGTTCGCCTTGTGCGTCTCGGCCCGTGACTATGCGCGGCTCGTTCAGATGCGCGAGGGGCAGTTCGCGCCCGAGATCGACTCGATCGCTCGATTGTGCGACGACGGCGTGTACAACTCGCCGGCCATCCCGGAGGGCAAGGCGGTCCTCATCTCGACCGGCGATCAGAACTTCGATGTCGCCGTCGCCGAGGACCTCAACATGACCTACCTCGGTGAGCATGATCAGGACTACCCCTTCCGCGTGTACGAGTGCTTGACGCTGCGCATCAAGAGGCCGAAGGCGATCTGCACGATCCAGTGAGCCGAAGGTAGCGGACCTGTTCGTCTACGGTAGCCTGCTCCCGGGTGAGCCGAGCCACGGCCGGTTGAGCGCCGCGGCCCGGCTGGGGGAAGACCGGACGCTGCCGGAATGCTCACTGTTCGACCTCGGAGACTGGCCAGCGCTGGTCCTCGTAGGCGCGAGCTCCGTTCGGGGCGAGGTCTTCGAGGTAAAGGATTCCGAGCTGTCCGAGCTCGACGCATTCGAAGGGCATCCTGAGCTGTTTCGCCGAGAGCGGCTGACCCTGGCTTCGGGCCGTGAGGCGTTCGTGTACGTCTTCGCGCGGGACATCGCGGATGGCGCTCGCGTGATCCCTTCGGGCGATTGGCGAAGATGGCGCCGAACGGCGCGCGACGATTCGCATCCGTTCCCAGAGTGACGTTTCGTTCCTTTGCTGGAGGCCAGAGGTGTTCCCCGAATCACTCCCGTACTTCCTCGCCAGCCGTCCTGCCACGCCGAACACCGACCTCGAAGTGAAGGACAAGTACACCGGCGAGGTGTTGACGCATGTGCCCCTCGCCGATGAGGCGGCGATCGACCGCGCCATTGGAGCAGCGGAGGCTGCAGCTCACGACATGGCGCGCCTGCCGAGCTGGAAGCGCCGCGACATCCTGCTCCATTGCGTCAAGCGCTTCGAAGAGCGGAAGGAGGAGCTGGCGCTCTCGCTCTGCGCCGAAGCCGGCAAGCCGCTCAAGGACAGCCGCGGTGAGGTGGGGCGGCTGATCGACACGTTTCGGATCGCGGCGGAAGAGTCGGTGCGGATCCTCGGCGAAGTGATGCCACTCGACATCTCGCCCCGGACCGAAGGCTACACCGGCATGTGGAAGCGCGTGCCGATCGGTCCGTGCTCCTTCATCTCGCCGTTCAACTTCCCTTTGAACCTCGTGGCGCACAAGGTCGCGCCGGCGATCGCGACGGGCTGTCCCTTCATCCTCAAGCCCGCGAGCTGGACGCCGATCGGAGCGCTACAGATCGGGGAGATCCTGGCCGAGACCGACCTGCCGGAAGGGGCGTTCTCGATCTTGCCATGTCAGCGCGATGGCGCGCGCCTCTTCACCGAGGACGAACGATTGAAGCTGCTCAGCTTCACCGGATCGCCCGATGTCGGGTGGGCGCTCAAGGCCAAGGCCGGCAAGAAGAAGGTCGTGCTCGAGCTGGGCGGCAACGCCGCCTGCATCATCGACGAGGACGCCGACCTGGACGACGCGGTCGCACGTTTGATCGTCGGAGCCTTTTATCAATCGGGTCAAAGCTGCATCGGTGTCCAGCGCATCCTCGTTCACGAGACCGTCTACGACGATCTCAAGGAGCGACTCGTCGCCAAGACGAAGGAGCTGGTGGTCGGGAACCCGCGCGAGGAGGACACCTTCATCGGCCCGATCATCTCCGAGGGGGACGCCGAGCGGCTCGAGCAGTGGATCCGATCCGCGGTCGAGCACGGAGGTCACGTCCTTTGTGGAGGCAAGCGCGATGGCGTGATGCTCGAGCCGACGCTCCTCGAAGACGTGCCCGAGGACGAGAAGATCTGCGCCGAGGAAGCCTTCGGCCCGGTCGCCGTCTTGTCGCCGTTCTCGTCCTTCGAAGAAGCGCTCCGCCGGGCGAATGACAGCCGCTTCGGTCTCCAATGCGGCATCTTCACCCGCGACCTCTACAAGGCCCAAAAGGCCTGGGACGAGCTCGACGTCGGTGGCGTCATCATCGGCGACGTCCCCTCCTGGCGCGTCGACCACATGCCCTATGGCGGCGTCAAGGACAGCGGCTTCGGCCGCGAGGGTATCCGCTTCGCCATCGAGGACATGACCGAGATTCGACTGCTCGCGATTCGGCGGCCGTAGGGTTTCAGGGTGGAAGTCAGAACGGGATGGGCCTTCACAAGTATGAGGGAGTGAGCCGCGAGCGCAGCGACCGGTCCAGGCCCATTCCGGGGAGGGTCCTTTCCGGTAATCGCCAGGGAGGAGATCGGGTCCGTCTGGCGACTTGAAGAACCTCGAGCGAAGCGAGACTTCGGCGAGACGCTCGCCTCGAAGGACCTCCTCCCGTTTCAGTCGCGCGGGCCTCGGTTATCTTCGCCCCGAAAGCGCAGCGACGCGTCAGCTCAGGGCAACGCCCTGGGCAACCTTCAGCCACGGAGCTTCAGATCTGAGGCTTGAGGTCTCTCCGAAGCGCTTGGACGGAGGACACGGAGACCGGCTGAAGCCGGCGGTCCGAATGCGGCATGTCACATCTCATCGAATCGGGCCGCCGGGGACCGGCAGCCCGATTGGTGACGCACTCAGTTGAGCTTGCGGTCTTCGAGATGCTTTCGCAGTGCTGAGAGCTCCTGCAAGATCGTGTCGACCTTCGACTCGAGGTTGTCCAACCGGCGTTGGTGGTCCTCGTAGAGGCGGTCGGTGTGGGCCCTCAGGCCCGCATCGGTACGATTCAAGCTCTCGCCCTGACGGTCGATCACGGCGGCGAGGTCGGCGAGGCGAGCGCGCAGCGCGGCAGCCGCTTCGGGATCTTCCTCGTTCTCGAGCTGGATGATGAGCTGCTTCAGGGCTGCCGCGCTGTCGGCACGAGCGTCCCCTCGCCGATCGTCGCGCCGCTCCAGACGCGCCTCGCGCGCCCACAGGTCATCGATCTCTCGCCGCAGGTCGTTCTCTTGCACCGCGAGCTCGTGCATCTCCTCCTCGCGCGTGGTCTGATGCTCCCGATGGAGGTTTCGCAGGATCAGTTGATGCTCTTCCTCCAGGGACTGTATTTGTGTCTGGAGGCGGTTCCGAGTGTCGGCGACCTCGTTCTCGAATCGCTGTTGGGCGAGGTTCAGCTCGCGGGCCAATTCGTTCAACTCACGAGCCGCCTCGCGCCGCTCCGCCTCGCTCGCACCTTCCTCGGGAATCGCAGCGAGCTGGTCCATTCGCATCTGAAGCTCCTCGCGCTCGAGTGCCCAGCTTCGTTCGTTCGATTCGAGCGTCATCGCCAGCTCTTGCTCGAGGCCGCTCCGCTTGACGCGGTACTGATCTTCACAGGCCTCGATCTCGAGAGCCAAGCGCCGGTCGGCGCCCTCGGACTGGCGAGCATGGCGCTGGTGCAGTGATTCCAACTGGCGCTCGAGCGAGGTGATGCGAGCTTGCCGCTCGGCCGACTCGGCATCGAGCTGGAGCTGGCGCTCTCGGGCATCTCTCACCTCACGCTCGCGATCGCGGAGCGATTCGGCGTCTCGCTCCAAGAGCTCCTGGCGACGCTCGATCTCGTTCTGCTGCCGCTCACGGTCCACCTCGACCATCGAGAGCTCGAGATCTTGCATGCGCTCCTGGAGAGCCCTTCTCTCTTGCTGGAGCTCGTCCGCTCGCGCCTGGAGGTCGGACTCCTGGGCGGCGAGACGGTCCTGGCGCGCTCGTCGGCGCTGCAGCCAGTCGTGCCACATCAGCTCTCGCGCACTCTTGTCGGAGAGCTTCTCCATGCGTGCCCGCACTTCCTGCTCGGACATCTCGGACTCATCCAGCTCGTTCTCTGCGCTCTCTTGCAGCTCCCTCTCGCGGTGGCGCGTCTCGGCGAGCCTCTTCTCGATGTCCTCGATCTGAGCCTGAATGTCGCCCAGCTCGCGCTCGAGCTGATGGCGGGCCAAGTCCGCACGCGCCCTCTCGAGCTCGGCGAGCTCGCGCTCGATGGCAGCGCGACGCGCACGGAGCTCGTCTTGGTCTTGATCCGACCGGTTGGCTGCCACGAGCTCGGCTTTCAGAGCGGCGAGGAGCTCCTCTTCGTCCATTGGCGCGACCGGCGCCTCGGCGCGCAGCGCGGCGAGCTCAGGGGCCAGCTCCATCAGCTCGGCGTCGAGGGCGGCCATTCGGGCCTCGATCCCGAAAGACGGCTCGTCGTCCTTGCTCTCGCCGAGGCTGGGGACGAAGGGCAAGCTGATGAGCGCCAACAAGCACACGGCGCCGCGGCCGATCCAGGTGGGACGGTGACCGGAAGGAGCATCGAGAATCATGGTCAGTCTCCGAGAGAGGTTTTTCGCCGAGCCCATGCCGCTCGCCGCGAGGGGCAAGGGAGTGGGCTCGTCGGACAGGAACTCGACCGTGCTGACGAGAGCGGTGGCGTAGCGTCGCCTTTGACCCGGCAGGTGCCGCAGGACCTCGGCGTCGCAGGCCTCTTCTTCGGCCTGACGGAGGCGCGGTCTGGCGAGCCAGACGACGGGATGCCACCAGTAGATCGTGGCCACGACGAGCTCGAGCAGCCGGACCCAGTGGTCGAGTCGGCGCAGGTGCAACAGCTCGTGGACGATCAACGTCTCGCGCTCGGACGACGGCAGGCGCGTGAGTAGGGGTTCGGGAAGGACGAGGCGAAGCCACTTGGACCAGCCCCAGACCAATGGCGAGATCGGAGCGGGGAGCAGCGCGGTGCGTGGCGGGCGGGCTAGGCCCACTCGCCGAGAGAGCTCTGCAACTTCGGCCTCGAGGGGGGCCGGGGCCGACTTCGCGAGAGCGACCAAGCGGCCGAAGCGGCGAATGCGCAGCACGAAGAGGCTGCCCGTGAGCAGCAGTCCCGCCAGCCAGACAGAGGTCAAGACGCTCGGCCAGGAGACGCGGGACGAAGTCGAGGCCGGGCTGTCCTCGGATGGAGCTTCCTCTTGGAGCGAGACGGGATCTTCGATCACGGGAGACGACCAGGGCTGTGAGGACGCTGCGCTGGCCAGGTCGGTCTCGGGCCAGTCGGTGATGTCCAAGAGGGTGACCCTTGGCGGTGCCGGTGAATCGAGATCTCGCAGAGTAACGCTGCCGGCCTCGGGATGGGATGACCTCTCGAAGTGGATCGGCGGAGGCTCGGGCTCGCTCAGAGACTCCCTGTCGGTGGGCGCATCGACGAGCTGGAAGTCGGTCTCGGTCAGCGAAGGCGAGCCGGGTTTGGTCTCTTCCGACTCGAACTCGTTCGTGCGCTCGGCTGGCTCCACCGACCTGGCGACCGTCTCGATCTCGCTCGCCTTGGAAGGCTCGCCCACGTCAGGAGTCGCGATCGAGGGAGCACTCTCCGCCCGGTCGATCGAGGACTCCAGAGACACGGGCAAGGGCACGTCGAAGACGGGCGGTGTGACCAGCTTGACGAGGACCAGAATCCACAAGGCGCGGACGATGGCCGGGGAGGCGCCTGACCGGCGAGCAACCAGGACGACGGCGGTCATGGGAAAGGCGATCAGGGCATTGGCGATCAGCGCGTGGAGCAGCCAGCTCATGACTCGTCCTCCTCATCGGCGTGCGGCTCGATCAATGAGCGCAGCATGCGGAGCTCTTGCTCGCTGAGCCGGCGCTGCTCGACGAGATGGGAGAGGAGTGGCGTGAAGGAGCCGTCACACAGATCCTGCGCCATCGACTCGAGGCGGCGTCCGATCAGCTCGTCTCGCCCGATCCGCGCCGAGAAGCGATGCGGAGAGCGGCGCCGATTGCGCTTCACGCAGCGCTTGGCCTCGAGTCGCTCGAGCAGCTTCTGGACGGTCGCGTAATGCGAAGAGCTACCGCCGGGGTAGAGAGCATCGGTGAGCTCGCGGATCGTGGCCTCCTCGTGATCCCAGAGGAGTCGCAAGACCGAGAGCTCGGCCTCGGTGACATCTTGTGGCTTGCGGGCCATGGAGCCTCCTAGTCAGACGCTATGTCTTTCGGAGCCTAAGACAAACTGTCTTGAGCGGCGAGCATGAAATCTCGAAAAAGAAGCACGCCCGCGATCCGAAGATCGCGAGCGTGTCGATTTCAGCCGGTGTTCCGAATGGCCACTGAACAAAACGACCACGGACCATTGACCGTGTTTCATGTCAGCGGCGCCCCTGGCGCAGCGCCGGAGCATACAGTGGTGAAACGAGGCCCGAGGGCGAGGGCGATGGAGTGCCCAAGTCGAGCGAGCCGGTGACCGAGTCTGTCGGCGAGGGCTCTGCGCAAGCGAGCTTGGGCCGGGGGGGGGCGTCGTGAGCCTACTGGAGCAGCGAGCCTGTTCCGCGATCCAAGCGGGCGGGACGCCCGCGTTCCCAGTGGTTTCAAGTCAGCCGCGCCCTCCGCTCCGGTTCGCGGAACAGGCTCGCTGCTCCAGTAGGTTCACGGCGTCCCCCGGCCCAAGCTCGCTTGCGCAGAGCCCTCGCCGACAGACTCGGTTTTTGGCTCGCTCGGCTTGGGCACTCCATCGCCCTCAGGCCCAGTCTCAGCACTGTATACACCGCCGGTCCGCCGGCGGGGGCTCCGCTGATCTGAAACACGGTCAACGGTCATTCGGACCGCCGGCTTCAGCCGGTCTCCGTGTCCTCCATCCAAGCGCCTCGGAGTGGACCCAGACCTGAGATCCGAAACTCCGTGGCTCGATGCTAACGGGGGCGGA
>JAVJTD010000551.1:0-28029 GCA_040219065.1 Planctomycetota bacterium | reverse complement strand
GCTGATCTGAAACCAACCACTGGGAACGCGGGCGTCCCGCCCGCCTGGATTGCGGAACAGGCTCGCTGCTCCAGTAGGTTCACGGCGAGCCCCCGGCCCAAGCTCGCTCGGGATAGCTCTCACCGACAGGCTCGGTCACCGGCTCGCTTCGACTTGGGCACTCCAACGTGATCGTTTCACCACCTGTATGCTCCGGGCGCCGCGCCCGGGGGCGCCGCTGATCTGAAACCACTGGGAACGCGGGCGTCCCGCCCGCTTGGATCGCGGAACAGGCTCGCTGCTCCAGTAGGTTCCCGGCGTCCCCCGGCCCAAGCTCGCTTGGGAAAGCCCTCACAGACAGACTCGGTCACCGGCTCGCTCTGGGCGCGGACCGGTCGCTGCGCTCGCGGCTCTCCCCCTCTCGTTGGTGAGGGCCCTTCCCGTCGACGTTGCGACGGTAGACCCGCGCGGGCTCCGATCGTTCAGCGCGTCAGCTTCATCAACAGCCGGTCCAGCGATTCGCCCTGGATGCCCAGGCGCTCGAACAGACGAGGCTCGAAGGGCGGGGCGATGCCTCCGAAGCCGTCGCCGCCGCTCTGGCGCCAAGTGAGCACGTCGGCGAGGTGGAGCATCGCGACGTAGGGTAGATGCTGGATGGGGGACTCGTGCGGCGTGTAACGGTGACGCAGACACGCGATGAGGCGGGGCGAATGGCCTTCGCTGGCCAGGAGCTCGGCGCCGACCTCGGCGTGAGTGAGACCGAGCAGCTCCGCCTCGATCTGGCAGAGCGGCTGCTCGGTGACGCGCGCCCGACCGAGCACGCGCTCGTAATCGAGGTCCGCGTGGAAGAGCAGCACCAGCTTGCCGATGTCGCTCAGCCAGACCGCCATCTCGAGCTCGGTCTCCTCGATGAGGCCCTTGGGGAAGAGCCGGTCGTGGAGCCGCGTCGCCATCGACACGGTCGCGGGCAGATGTTCCAGCCAGGCCTCGGCGTCGACCGCCAGATCCTCCAGCTCCTCTTCGATCTGCCGATACAGGCTGCTCCAGAGGAGGGGCCTCACCTTTCGCTCACCGATCATCGGGATCGCCAGCTTGACGTCCCGCACATCGGCGCGCGGCGCCATCGTCACCGAGTTCGTCAGACGGAACAGCTCTCGTCGCCCGACCGGGTCCCGCTCGAGCACGGCGGCGGATCGCTCGACCGGGATCATCGGGATGGCCGAGAGCTGCACCAACTCCCGGATCGCCGAGGGGAGTGACGAGTCGTTGATGAGGGCGCGGAGCGGGTGAGATTGCAGGCTCTTCATCGGAGCTCTCCGAGGGATGGTCGGGCGGCCTGGGCTGTGAAATCCACATCATCTGAATTCCTTATCGGAACGCAGGATCGGGAACTTCAGTCGATGCGACAGGCCGTTCAAGTCGTCGAGAAATGCCAGTCGATACTCGATCGGTGAGAGGGGAGAGATTCACAGCCTTTCCTGCATCCCAGGCCCGCCCGAGCGAGGAGCACCTTGACCGACACACCCGAAGAACGCGATCCCGCGCAGCCCGAGGAATCGGCCGAGACGCCTCCGCCCGAGAAGAAGTTTCCCGGACCTCTCAAGCCACCGTCCGGCGATCCCAAGCCGGCGGCGAGCGCCCCTGCACCGAAGCCGGCCGCTCCGAGTGCTCCGGCCGCTGCTCCGCCAGCGCCACCTACCGCGCCGGCGCCCGAGGTGCCCGCGAGCCAAGGCAACCGTCTTTGGAAGATCCTCGGTGGCTCCGGCATCGGCATCGTCGTCCTCAACAGCCTCCTCCTCGCCTGGGCCCTGCTCGACCGGGAACATCGACCTGCCCAAAAGGCACCGGTCGAGATCGTCACGGCCGAGCCCGCGGACTCCAAAGAGCTGATGCGCATGGCCGAGGAGATACGACATCTGCGACGTCAGCTCGGTGAGGTGACGAAGCTGCAGGAAGCCGAGGACCAGGGACAGATGCCCGGAGAGAGCGTGCGCGAACGGCGTCTCTTGGCGGACCTCGACTTCGCCGACGGCCTTCACGCCCAAGGCGACTGGGTCGGCGCCAAGCAGCGCTACTACGACTTCATCGCCCGTGCGGCCGGTTTGCCCTACGAGCGACAGGGCCTCGCCAGCAAGGCTTACTTTCGCATCGTCGATTGTGAGCGCGAGATCGCCCGTGATGCGCTCGGTGTGTCGCCGCAGCGTCTTCCGCGCGCCGTGGTCGACGTCTCGAGCCCGACGTTCTCGAACGCGCTCCTCTATCCGCCACCGCGGCGCCCGGACGTGACCGAGCAAGAGCACCACTCCTTCCGCGGAGCGACCGGCGCGGTCGTCCAGCGCGTCACGACCGAAGAGGCCGGCATCTTCCTCTACTCCGTCCGCGCCGGACGGGTCGATCTACGAGAGGTCCTCGAGGTCCTGGCCGAGGCGGCGGACCGTCAGCTCGCCATCGAGCCTTGGGCGGAAGGGCTCGTCGACGAGGCCATCTGCGAGGTGGATCTCCCCGCTTTACCATTCGATCGCGTCAGCGAGATCGTCCTCGGCTGTCACGGGCTCGAGTCCCCGCCGAGCGTCGATCGGCTGACCGTCCGCAAGGTCCCGACCGCGGAGGACAGGGACGTCGATTGGCTCGAGCGCGCGACGCGGCTCTACACCCGGGCGCGCCTCGCCTACCTCGACAGCCCCGACATTCCCCGCCAAGCGACCGAGCTGGCTCGCCTGGAGCTGGCGCTCGATCGCTTCTCCGAGGTGATTCGAATCCTCGAGCCCTTGATGGGCCGTTACCAGGACGCTGCACAAGCGCCCGAGATGATGTGGTTCCTCGGCCGCGCCCGCCTGGGTCTCGACGACTACCTCGAGGCACGAACGATCTTCTCCAAGCTCGAGCGCACGTTTCCCGATTCGCCGATCGTGCCCGACGCGATGACCTGGAAGGCCCGCGCCTACCTCGAAGACGGCGGCGACGAGAACCTCCAGCGCGCAGGGAGCGTCCTCCGCTACCTGCTGCGCAAGTACCCGAAGGCTCCCACGATTCCAGCCGCCCAGGCCGTCCTGGCGGAGGTGTACCTCGCGACGGGGACATGCGATGGCGCCGTCGAGCTGGTGCTCGGCCTGAACGGACGAATCCCCGAAGACAAGAGGCGCGACCTCCTCCTCATGGCTTCGGAGTGTTTGATTCAGAGCGGCAGTCCGGCCCAGGCCATCGCGCAGCTCCTCAAGATCCAGAAGGACCCGGACGACCGCGGCGAATACGCTCGGGCGCAGGTCCTCCTCGCGGAGGCCTACCTGGACCATGGCGATCTGATCGACGCACTGTACGCCGGCAAGCGAGCCGAGAACGAACTGGCGACCGGCCCCCTCCGCATGCGGGCGCTGCTCGCTCTCGGGCGGGCCGCGCGGCAGCTCGGGCTCGCCGAGGACGCCGAGCGATACCTCGAGCTCGCGCTCCAATCCGGTGGCTTCGATGAGCCCTGGTGGCCGGAGGCCCTCGCGGAGCAGGCGCGCCTCTACGATCAGCAAGGTCTTCATGAGCGCGCCGCCCTCGTATGGACCAAGCTCTTCGAGCAGCCGGGCTTTGAAGCGATCTCGCGGCTGGGGGCCGCCAAGAGCCGGGAGAGGCAAGGCGAGCGAGAGCGCGCGATCGCGATCGCGAAGGCCGGGCTCCAGTACGCGAAGGCCGGGAGCGCCGAGCGGCGTGAGCTCCTCCTCCTCATCGGCGACGCGTCGATCGCCTTGCGAGACATGACCTCGGCGCTCCGCGCCTTCTCGGGAGAGATCCAGTGATCGTGCGCACCGTCATCGGGTTCTGCCTCGCCGGCACCCTCGCCCTCGTCTCGCAGGACTCGGGCCAAGGACAGGACGACCTGCTTCGAGAGAGACAGCGCCTGTTGCACTTGCGGGAGCGGATGCAGCAAGGCGAAGCGGTCAGCGTGGAAGAGATCAGGGGCTCGTGGGACGGAAAGAGCACCACCGAACCGGAGGTCGAGCTGGCGCAGGAGCGCTTGCTCGAGGTGGAGCAGCGCTTCTTGGATCACCTGCTGACGAGCTCGAGGGCGACGGAGGAGAGCTCCCCGGAGACCGTCCGCTCGAAGCAGCCCGTGGTCACTCCCGAGTCCGGTGCACCCGTGGTCGAGCCGTCGGTGGAGCCGACCGACCCCCGAGCGGTTCCCGACCCCGAGCGACTCGCCGATCTCCTGTACGCGACCAAGCAATACGGGCGCGCGCTGGAGGTCTATCTCTCCATCCTCACGCCGGGTCCCGAGCGCGAGCCGAAGATCCTCTTCTGGTCCGCCCGCTGCCTCGAGCATCTCGACCGCCGCGCCGAGGCGATCGTCCTGCTCCAGCGCCTGATGAACGGCTACCCCGAGTCGAGCTGGGCGGACCAGGCGTCTTGGACCCTCGAGTTCCTCGAGCGATCGGGAGCAGTGAGCGCCGCGCTCGACCTTCCTGAGGGAGGCGAGAAGTGAGCGACCAGCTCGGCCTCTTCGAGGATACCTTCACGACCTTCAACCGCATCAGCGAGAGCTTGCGTCATGCCTACCAGGACCTCCGTGACCGCGTCGAAGAGGTCGGCAACCTCGAGCAGCTCGCGGCGATCGGTGAGATGGCGGCGGGCATCGCCCACGAGATCCGCAATCCGCTGAATGCGATCGAAGGCTTCGCGGGGCTGATGCTGCGCCGGCTGGCGGCCTCGGATCCCAAGTCGGCGGAGCATGCGCGCAAGATCCTCGATGCGGTGCGCGACGCGAACGCGATCATCACCGATCTGCTCGACTTCGCACGCCCGACCGATCTCGCGGTCGACCCTGTCGATCTCGGTGCGCTCGTGGGCGACGTGCTTCGCTCGGAGACCTCCGAGGGCGTCAAGACGACGCTGACGCTCGAGGGGGACCCGGTGCTGCGCGGCGATGCTCGGCGTATCCGTCAAGCCGTCCGCAATCTCGTGCGCAATGCCGATCAGGCGCTCGGGGGCCAGGGCGAGCTCGAGGTGACGATCGTCCGCTCGGCGCGCGAGGCGACCTTGCGCTTCGAGGATGATGGACCCGGCTTGCCCGAGGCGGTTCGCGAGCGGCTGTTCCACCCCTTCGTGACGACCAAGCCAGACGGCACGGGCCTCGGGCTGGCGATGGTGCACAAGATCGCCATTCAGCACGGCGGCCGGGTCACGTACCGAGCCGGCGAGCGCGGGGCGTGCTTCGAGTTGACCTTGCGCGAGCGGGAGGACGACCATGCGCATTGAACGCGTGCTGATCGTCGACGACGAGGCGCTGAACCGCGACAGCCTGCGGGCGATCCTCGAGGACCTCGGCTGCGAGGTGGAGTCCGCTGACGGCGGGAGGGCAGCGATCGAAGCGCTCGCCAGCGTCGACGTCGACCTCGTGATCACCGACCTCAAGATGGGGGAGGTCTCGGGGATGGACGTCCTGGCCGCGGCGCGGGAGCGCGTGCCGGCAGTGCCGGTCGTCCTGGTCACCGCCTACGGCACGATCGAATCGGCCGTGCAGGCGATGCGCCTGGGCGCCGAGGACTACCTCCTCAAGCCGTTCTCGATCGAGCAGATCGAGCTGCTCTTGGAGAAGCTCTCCGAGCGGCGACAGCTCGTCCTGGAGAACGCCTACCTGCGCGAGATGGTGCAGAGCGCGGCCGTGGCGGCCGACATCGTCGGTGAGTCGCGGACGCTGCGTGAGCAGGTCGCCCTCGCCCGGCGCGTCGCCCAGACGAAGGCGACCGTCCTGATCCTCGGCGAGTCGGGCACGGGCAAGGAGCTCTTTGCGCGGCTCATCCATCGGGAGTGCGATCGGTCCGAGCGGCCGTTCGTGCGGGTCAACTGCGCGGCGCTGTCCTCGAGCCTCCTCGAGAGCGAGCTGTTCGGTCACGAGAAGGGCGCGTTCACCGGCGCCTTGCACAAGCGCGAGGGACGCTTCGAATTGGCGGACCGCGGGACGCTGCTCCTCGACGAGATCGGGGAGCTGCCGCTCGAATTGCAGCCCAAGCTCTTGCGCGTTCTCGAGCAGCAGGAGTTCGAGCGGGTCGGCGGTACGCGCACCTTGCAGGTCGATGTGCGCTTGATCGCATCGACGAACCGCGACCTCCTCGAAGAGGTCGAGGCGGGGCGCTTCCGCGAGGACCTCTATTACCGGCTCAACGTCTACCCGATCACGCTGCCGCCCTTGCGCGAGCGGCGCGACGACATCGAGATCTTGGCCCGGCACTTCCTGGCGCGTTACCGCCGGGAGCTGGGCGGCGGGCTCGAGGACATCTCGCCGGACGCCATCGAGCTCCTTCAAAACTTCAATTGGCCGGGTAATGTACGCGAGCTCGACAACCTCATCCAGCGCGTGTCGATTCGCGTACCCGGTCCTTTGCTCACGGCGAATGATCTGCGTGAAGATCTGCCGAAGAAGCAAGGGGTCCAAAAGGGGACCGAGCATTTCGTGGGTCAGAGGATGGCCCAGATCGAGAAGGAAGTGATCCTCAAGACACTCGAGCGCACCGGTCAGAACAAGGCCGAGGCGGCTCGGATCCTGGGTGTCACCGCGCGCACGCTGCGCAACAAGCTGAAGGTCTATCAAGATGCGTGACGTATTCGGAGCGATGGAGCGCGTCGACGCGCTCATGGATGTGACGGCTCTTCGGCAGAAGGTCGTCTCCGGCAATCTCGCCAATGTGAACACGCCGAACTACACGCGGCGCACGGTGCGCTTCGAGGAAGTGCTCCGAGAGGCGCGGCAGAAGCAGGCAGGCGCGGATCCCAGGAGCATCCGGCCCGAGGTCGTCGAAGACCGCTCCGGCCTGACGCGCCAGGGCGGCAACAACGTCGTGCTCGAGAAGGAGACCGCCGAGCTCAAGAAGACCGAGCTGCTCTACGAAGCGTTCGCCAAGGCGCACTCCTTCGAGAAGTCGCTGATCCGCATCGCCATCGGCGGTAGCGGCGCCTGATGACGAGACACCTTAGGAGACTGAAGCGATGAGCCTCGACAACGTCTTGTCCGGATTCAACGTCTCTGGCAGCGGCATGGCGGCCGAGCGCGCGCGTCTCGACGTGATCGCCGGCAACATCGCCAACGCCACCGTCAACAGCGACTCCCCGCAGGGTCCCTACCGGCGCCGGCGCGTGGTGTTCCAGACCTTGCTCGACCGAGAGGCGCTCGGCGCCCAGCGCTCGGCCGTCGACGGCGTCAAGGTCCTGCGCATCGAGAAGGACTTCGACAACCCTCTCATCGAAGTCGAGGAGAACGGGCGCACCGTCTACTACCCGAACGTGAACGTGGCGATGGAGATGACCCACATGATCACCGCGCTGCGCACCTACGAGGCGAACGCCCTCGCGTCTCAGACCTTGAAGAACATGGCCCAGAGGGCGCTGCGGAGCTGATCCGCTCGCCTCATGAGGTGATTGAACGATGAACATCGACATCGGAAAGCTCGCTCTTCCCCAGGCGACCTCGAGCACGCCGGCCGCGGCCCCTTTGGCACCGGCCGACAAGTCCAAGCGATCCTTCGCCGAGCTGCTCAAGGACCTGACGAGTGAGGTCGACGCCTACCAGAAGAATGCGCAGGACATGGTCGAAGGCCTCGCCACCGGTGAGGTCGAGAACGTCCACGACGTCGTGATGGCGCTCGACAAGGCCGAGCTGTCGTTCCGAATGATGGCCGACGTGCGCAACCGGTTGATCGAAGCGTACCGCGAAGTCACGCGGATGGGTGTCTGATCCGACTCTGGGGCATTGAGGGCGGGCGAGAGCTCACGTGAAGTTCGACTGGAAGAAGGTCTGGGAAGCGTTCAAGGAGCTGTGGGCCAAGCTGCCCACCTCCCGCCGCGTGGGCGTGGTCTCGCTCATTGCGATCGGCGCCGTCTTCCTGCTTATCCTCGTCACCTGGGCCAACCGGGAGACCTACGTCCCCCTGTTCCAGGGGCGATCGCCCGCGGCCGTCTTCGACGTCACCCAGCGACTTCAAGAGAGCAGCGTTCCCTACCGAGTCGAGTACGGCACGCAGGTCCAGGTCCCCGAGCAGTACCTCACCGAATGGCGCGGCCGTCTGGCCAAAGAGGGCTTCATCGAGGACGACGGCGCCTCGATCAATGACGTCGAGGACAGCGCGCCGAGCTTCCTCGCCACCGAGTCCGACAAGGCCCGAGCCGAGCTGAAGAAGAACATCGTCAAGCTCGAGCGTGCCCTGAAGAAGCTGACCTTCATCGAGGACGCGACGGTCCTCGCTCGGGGCGAAGAGAGGTCCTACCTCAAGAGCGAGCACTCCAAGGCCTACGCGTCCGTCATGGTCACGCCTCGCTACGGGCAGACCGTGACGCCGAGTCGCGCTCTCACGATCCGGCAGCTCGTCACGGCAACGATCAAAGGGCTGCGTCTCCAGGACGTGTCGGTCAGCACCGACGACGGCTCCGTGATCGCCGTGGCCGGGCAACCCAGCACCGGCGGGGCTCTCGATGACTGGCAGCTCCAGACCAAGGCCCGCTTCGAGCATACCTTGACCGAGAGAGCCTTCGAGCAGCTCTCGGTGTTCCCGATCGGCGCGGTGCAGGTCGCCATCAGTAGCGAGCTCGACTTCAACGTCCTCGAGTCGAAGGTGCTGGAATCGGCCGACCCCGAGAGCAAGCGCACACTCGAGGAGAACATCAACAGCGAGAACACCTCCGAGCCGACGAACGAAGGCGCACCCGGTCCCGACAGCGAGTTCGGTGACGCCGGCAGCAGCTCGAGCCTGAACAGCACCCGCGAAGACCTCAAGACCTCCTACGCCTACGATCGCAAGGTCGAGAACTGGGTCAACAACGCCCGCTACGCGACCAAGCGCCTCTCGGTGTCGATCCTCGTCCACGACAGCCTCGCCCAGCAGAAGACCCAGATCGAGAACCTCGTCAAGGGTGCCATCGGCTTCGACGACACCCGCAACGACACGCTCAGCATCGAGGCCCTCAGCTACGAGCTGCCCCAGCAGGAGCTCGAGGACGAGCCGATTTTCGACATCCTCGAGCTCGTCAACTGGGGGGCCGAAGCGCTCTCCGTCGTCGCGGTCGTCGTGATGCTCATGGTCCTCATGCTCCGCGCGATCAAGAAGCAGAAGCGCGAAGAGGAGCGTCGCAAGCAGGAAGAGGAAGAGCGCATCGCCGCCGAGGCGGCAGCGGCCGCGGCCGCCGCCGAAGAGGAGATCATGGACATCGAGCACGCCGACCCGCTCCGAATGCTCACGCAGATGGAGAAGGCGGCGCAAGAGGATCCCGCTTCGATCGCCCGACTGGTGAAGCACTGGCTCCAGGAGATCTGACCCGCCATGCCGTTCGCTCAGCTCACCGGTCGTCAGAAGGCGGCCGCCCTCCTCGTCTGCATCGACCGCGAGATCGCCAAGCAGGTGCTCTCCAACCTCACCGATGCCGAGATCGAGGCGATCGCGCTCGCCACCAAGGAGCTCGACGGACTCACGCCCGACAGCGAGGTGCTCGAGGAGATGCTCCGCGAGGGGGCCCGCTTCCTGAGCTCGGGAGACCTGCCCGTCCAAGGGTTCGTGCCGCGCATGACCGACCTCGTCACCGACGCGCTCGGTCCGCAGAAGAGCAAGGAGCTCATCTCTTGGGCGACGGACGGACTCGCCGAGCGGCCCTTCGAAGCGCTCGAGGGTCTCGGCCCGCGCGAGGTCGCCGAGGTGCTCAAGGGCGAGCACGTTCAGTTCGTGGCGCTCTACCTGGCGCAGGTGAACTCCGATCGTGCCGCCGAGATCGTCAAGCAGCTCGATCGTGAGACCGCGGGCGAGGTGCTCCGGCGATTGGCCTCACAGGGATCGACGACGGTCAAGACTTTGGCGCGCGCTTCGAGCGCCGTTGCGACGAAGGTCAAGGAGATGGGCCTCAACTCGGTCGCCACCAGCGATCCCGGCCTGCGCTTCAAGACCGTCGCCTCGATCTTGACCCGCCTCGACGAGAACGCCGAGCGCAAGATCCTCAAAGACATCGGCAAGGCCGACCAGGTCATGGCGAAGCAGATCAAGGACCTCATGTTCGTCTTCGAAGATCTGCCGAAGCTCGACCGCAATGCGATGCAGAAGATCCTCAGCCAGTTCGAGGCGAGCGTCATCGCGATGAGCCTCAAGGGGACGACGCCCGAGCTTCAAGACTTCATCCTGGGGCACATCTCCAAGCGCGCGCGAACCCTGATCGCCGAAGAGCGCGAGATGATGGGTGCCGTCCCGATCGCGGAGGTGCTCAACGCACAGGAAGAGATCCTCAAGGTCGTGCGCGGCATGATCGAGTCCGGCGAGGTCAAGGTACGTCGCGGCGGCGCGAACAACCAGATGGTGGAGTGAGCCCATGGCCTTCCACCGCGTTCGCGTCCTCTTCGACCGGCCGCTCAAAGCGGTCGGCTTCCAACTCGGGCATCAAGCACCGCTCACGGCTCGGCCGCGTCCGGCTCCCGCTCGAGAGCCCGAGCCGAAGTCGGCCCCTGCGCCGCCGCCTCAGCCGAACATCGACGTGAAGGCCCTCGAGGTCGCGGCCGAGCAGCGCGGCTACGAGCGCGCGCGCGCCGAGCAGATGGCGCACGTCCAAGCCGTGCTCGATGCCTTGCAGAGAGACCTCACTGCGATGAAGGAGCAGCAGGATCAGCTCGCCCGCAACGTCGCGACCAGTGTCGAGGGCATCGCGTTCTCCATCGCCGAGCGCGTCGTCGAGCGCGAGATCGAGCGCGGCCATTACGATCTGCCCGCACTCATCGCCGAGTGCTTCGCGCCGCTCTCGCCCGACCACGTCAGCGGCGACGTGACCGTCTACGTCAATCGCCAAGACTTCCAAAGCCTCGAGGAGATCTTGAAGCACCCGAGCCTCGCCGCGTGGCGCGATCAGTCGATCCGGCTCGAGATCCAGCCCGATCTCGAGCCGGCGAGCTGCCGCATCGTCGCCGGTCCGCTCGTCGTCTCGACCGATCCGGGGAGCCGCCTCGAGGTCGTGCGCCGCGGCCTCGATATCCGGAAGGGGGACGGCCATGTCCCTGCCTGAGCTACCCGACTCGACGCGGCTGCGCCACGCGATCCGGGAGCTGCCACTCATCACCTGCCGCGGCGTCGTGGAGGAGGTGATCGGCATCACGATCAAGGGCATCGGCATCCCGGCCGCGGTGGGGGAGCTGTGCGACATCGAGCGGCCCGGCGGCGGCACGCTCGCCGCCGAGGTCATCGGCTTCGCTGGCGATCGCACCGTCTTGATGCCCTTCGGCCCCATGCACGGCATCCGGCCTGGCGCGGTCGTGCGCCCGCGCTTCTCGCCGCTCCGCATCACCGTCGGTGACTTCCTGCTCGGACGCGTGCTCGATGGCTTCGGAAGACCACTCGACGACGGTCCGCCGATCCCCGCCGCGGCGAGCCGCGTGTCGATCGAGCGCGATGCGCCGCGCCCTCTCGAGCGCCAGTCCATCTCGAAAGTCTTCGAGACGCAGATCTCGGCGATCGACGGCCTGCTGACATGTGGTCGCGGTCAGCGTGTCGGAATCTTCGCGGGAAGCGGCGTCGGCAAGAGCACGCTCCTCGGCCAGATCGCGCGCCAGGCGACAGCGGATGTCGCGGTGATCGCTCTGGTGGGTGAGCGTGGCCGCGAGGTCGGCGACTTCATCCACGAGTCCCTCGGCGTGGAGGGTCTGAAGCGATCGGTGCTCGTGGTGGCGACCTCGGATCGCTCGCCGCTCGAGCGCTTCAAGGCGTGCTTCGTGGCGACGGCTGTCGCCGAGTACTTCCGCGATTCCGGCAAGGACGTGCTCTTGATGATGGACTCGGTGACGCGGCTCGCGATGGCATCGCGCGAGATCGGTCTCGCGCTCGGCGAGCCGCCGACGTCGCGCGGGTACCCGCCGTCGTTCTTCGCGATGTTGCCCAGGCTCTTCGAGCGGCTGGGTAACACCTCGCACGGAAGCATCACCGGGCTGTTCACCGTGCTGGTCGAAGGGGACGACACCGAAGAGCCGGTCAGCGACACCGTGCGCTCACTGCTCGATGGCCACTTGGTGCTGAGCCGCGAGCTCGCACAGCGGCAGGTGTTCCCCGCGATCGACGTCCTCCAGAGTGTCAGCCGAACGATGGGACAGGTCGTGCCGCCCGAGCACGTCCACTCGGCCGCCGTGCTGCGGGAGCTCTTGGCCCTGTACAAGTCGAACGAGGACCTCGTGCGCATCGGGATGTACCAGAGAGGCACCGATCCACTCGTCGATCGGGCGATCGACCAGCGCGATGATCTCCTGACTTTCGTGAGACAAGCGCCTCATGAGGCCCGCTCCTTCGAAGACACCCTCACCGCCCTCCATCACCTCGCCCGCAGAGGACAAGGATGATGATCGGCGACCCGAGCCCGAATACCGCCGACAAGAGCCCGAACGGTGAAGCTGGGTCCGCTCCCAGCGGAGTGCCCAAGTCGAGCGAGCCGATCACCGAGCTTGTCTGTGAGAGCGTTCACGAGCGAGCTTGGGCCGAGGTCAGGGTCTGTCGGCAAGGCCGTGACCTTCGATTCCCCCTTGCTCGGCACCATCCAGCTCGATCGAGTGCACCGTCGAAGAAGCAGCTTCCAGCGTGGAGACCACTTTCCGTCTCGGCCGCGCGGGCTCGGGTCTGCAGGCCGCCAACTGACTACCGAGGCCGGCCGGCGCTCCGAATGCGGGGCACGCACTCATGAAGCGCTTCTCCTTCCGACTCGAGCGCGTGCTCTCCTTGCACCGCTCTCAGCTCCGCGCTTGCGAGCTCGCGGTGTCGGTCGCAAACCGCCGAGTTGCTGAAGCGCAGGCACTCGTCGAGCAGCGTCTGCAAGAGTGGCGCGACGCGGCGTCGAAGACCTCCGATGCGATCGCCCGCAGTGCGCCATCCGCGCTCGCGTGGATCTCGCGGGCGACGGAGGCCGCCGAGCGAGCGGTGGTGCAGGCGAGGTCGGATGTGGAGCGAGCGGAGGCTCTCAAGGTCGAGACGATCGCGCGGCTTCGCGAGGCGCGGACGATCGTGGAGGCGCTCGAGGGCCTGCGCAAACAGCAAGAGCGCCAGCACCGCCGCGACCGCCTGCGGCAGGAGGAAAAGGCTATGGATGAGCGACATCTGTGGTCGATGGTGGATGAGCAGTCGGGTGGGGATAACGCAGAGGACCCAGGTAAGGACTGATCGACCGGGCATGAAGAGTCTGATCATCAAGGCCATTCTCTGGATCGTCGGCGGTTCCGTCGTCTTCGTGGCCTCCCTCTTCGGATTCCTGGCGATCCAAGGCCGCACGAGCGCGAAGGAGCTGTCGCGTCTGCCGATCTTGTCCCTCTTCATCGCCGCTCCTCCTGGGGAGGAAGAAGGCGCCGAGGGCGAGGAAGGCGGGCCGGAGGAGACGGATGTCGGGGCTCCCGATGCCGCGCCTTCCGATTCGGTGACGGCGACCTCGAGGCAAGGGGCGGACACGACGTCTCCGGCGAAGGGGCCGAGCTCGGGCACGACGATGAACAACGGCTCGCCGTTCGCCAATGGCGAGCTCGAGCGCATGGCAGCGAGCCTGCGTCAGGCGCTGCAGCGCAGCTCGCTGCGCGAGCAGTCGCTCGACGAGCGCGAGCGCACGCTCGAGCGGATCGCTCAGGATCTCGAGGAGCGTCGCTCCCAGATCGTCGCCTTGCTCGACGACCTGGAGAACGAGGCGGCCGACTTGCGAGACGAGCGAGCCCGCTTCCAGAGTGAGATGGTCCGCGTCGAAGAGGCCGAGAAGGCCAACCTGAAGAAGCTCGGCGAGAAGTACCAGCGCATGGGGGGAGAGGACGCGGCCCGGGTCCTGGCGCAGCTCGAATTGGGTCAGACCGTCAAGATCCTGTCGCAGCTCGAGGATCGCGCCGCGGCCAAGATCTTGGCCGCGATGGACCCCGAGCTCGCTGCCGAGGTGACCGAAAAGCTCATGAAGCTCGTCGAGGGCGACGCCGAGGACCGCTGAGCGGATCTCGAATCGAGCGACAGGGAGGGAAGCAAAGCACATGGATCTGGGTACGATCGCAGGACTGCTCGCCGGCACGTTGCTGGTGCTCGTCTCGATCTTGATGGGGAGCTCATTGAGCTCCTTCATCCACGTCCCGTCCATGCTCATCACGCTCGGCGGCGCGATGTCGGCCACGCTGATCAACTTCCCGATCCCCAAGTTCATCGGAGCGATCAAGGTCGTCAAGAAGACGCTCTTCTCGGACGTCGCTTCGGCGCCGAAGGAGATCCAGCGCATCGTGCAGCTCGCGACCGTCGCGCGGCGCGAAGGGATCGTGGCCCTCGAGAACGAGTTCGAGAAGATCGACGACGAGTTCCTCAAGAAGGGCCTGCAGCTCATCGTCGACGGATTCCCCGCCGAGACCGTGCGCAGCATCCTCGAGATCGACGTCATGTCGATCCAGGATCGCCACAGCAACGGCAAGAAGATCCTCGACAACATGGCCAACTACGCGCCGGCCTTCGGCATGATCGGGACGCTGATGGGGCTGGTCACCATGCTCCAGAACCTGTCCGATCCGAGCCAGATCGGCGGCGGTATGGCGACCGCGCTCATCACGACATTCTACGGCGCCGTCGCGGCCAACCTCTTTCTGATGCCGCTCTCGGGCAAGCTCGAGGCGCGCTCGAAGGAAGAGATCCTCGTGAAGCAGATCCTCGTCGAAGGGATCCTGTCCATCCAGGCGGGTGAGGTGCCTTACCTCGTGGCGGACAAGCTCTCCTCCTTCATCGATCCCGCCTCGCGCAAGGAAGTGGCGAACAGCCGCTGAGGGGGGCGCTCGTGGTGATGAAGCGGGTCGAAGAGGAGCCCAAGGGCGCACCCGAGTGGGTCGTGACCTTCGGAGACATGATCTCGCTGCTCGTGACGTTCTTCGTCCTCCTGCTGACGTTCTCCACGCTCGACGACAACGAGCTCAAGCCGGCCTTCGGTGCGATCAACACCAACTTCGGCAACCTGACCCAGGACCGCAATCAGCACAACGTCGTCAAGAAGTACGAGCAGAAGCCCTGGCTGCGAGAGATGACCGGTGCCGATCGACCGCCCAAGTACGAAGTCGACGAGACCGCCAGGATCGAGGAAGCGATGCGGCGCAAGGAGGATCCCGACGCGGTGCCGCTCGAGCTCGATCGCACCGAGGACGGCACCAGCATCCGCATCGATGTCGACGTCCTCTTCGAGCCGGGTACGGCCAAGATTCGGGAAGATCGCGTCGGTCGTCTCCTCGACCTCGCCGAGATGCTCAAGGAGTCGGGACGCGGCTTCTTGGTCCAGGGACACGCCGACACCCGTGAGACCTGGTCCGGTACCGACGCGGCAGAGCTCGCCGGAGAGCGTGCCCTCGCCGTGGCGCAGCTCATGATGAATCGAGCGAATATCCCGGCATCGAAGGTGGGCATCGAGTCCTTCGCCGATCATCGTCCCCAGTCCGAGGAAACGACGATCGACGGTCGCCGCCAGAACCGTCGCATCGAGATCTTCGTGCTCGGATCGAGAAAGAAGGAGTGAGCGATGGCCGTCGAGCCCGCCAAGCCGTCGAAGATCCTCGTGCCTCAGTACATGGTCTCGTTCGGCGACATGATGACCAACATCCTCACCTTCTTCATCCTGCTCTGCAGCTTCGCCAAGCAGCAGGAGGCCGGGTTGATGCACGATGGCGTGGGCTCGTTCAAGGACGAGCTCGGTCGTGCCGGCGTCCCCAGCCTGACGCGCGCCTATGACAATCTCATCGAGATGTTCGAGCAGCAGCTTCCCTACGAGATCCCCAAGCGGGCGCACCTGAACGAGGACGCGTGGGAAGAGGTGGGCATGCGGCTCGAGTCGACGGACTTCGAGGCGATGAGCGACGTTCAGCTCGAAACCCTCGAGTCGATGGCGGAGGTGAGCCTCAACGTGCCGGGCGAGTTCGCGGCAGGCACTGCTGAGCTCTCCTTGGAGCAGAAGCGGCAGATCGACGGCCTCATGCCCGAGATCGAGTCGAGCCTGCTCATCGCGGGCCGATCCGAGTATCTGTGGATCATCGAAGCGCAGACGGACTCGGCCGAGGCCGAGGATCCAAAGGCCGCCCTGGCCTTGTCTTGGCGGAGAGCGCTCGCAGCCTACCGGTATCTGAAGGAGCGGACGGCGCTGCCGGCGTCGCGCTTCGTGCCGCGCGGCGTGGCGGCCTCTTTCGCGCCCGACGAGAAGCGCATCTCCGGCCGTCCCGAGGACCAGCGCTTCCTGCGCGGCCTCAAGCTGCGGCTCGAGAGCCGCCCCGATTGAGGCGCGCGCGACCTGAGTTTTCGCCGAAGCCCTCATCGTCTGCAGCGCCACGAGTTCGGTCTTTCATACCAGTGACCGACCTGGCCGAAATAGTTGATCGAGAGGGTCACGAAGGGAGTGACCGCCTGGTCGCTCACAGGAGACTCACCGAGGAGTCAGAGCTCGATGGCTGAGGAAGTGAAGCAGGACGCAAAGGCCAAGGCCGAGGGAGAGGAGTCGGGCGCGAAGAGGAAGTCCGGCAAGCTCATCCTCATCGGCGGGGCCGTGCTCGCGATGGCTGGCGCCTACGCGACGACCGTGATGATCCCGCCGCTCGACGGGTCGCGCGAGGAGGCCAAGGTCGAGCTGCAGAAAGGCTATGTCGCCCTCGCAAACGCGCTCAACGGCAATCTCATCGGCGAGAAGTTCCGGCACATGTACTCGCTCAATGTCGCGTTCGCCTTCGAGGCCGTCGACGCGACCGCCGCGAAAGCCAGCTTCGAGGACGAACAACAGCTCAGCCGCCTGAAGAGCCGTCTCAACGCCATCATCGCCAAGCAGCACCGCGAGGATCTCTACACGTCCGAGTTCAAGCAACAGCTCAAGGAAGCCGTCGACCAAGTCGTGTTCGCCGATGTCGAGGGCGAGGTCACCGAGGTGCTCTTGACGAACGTCGTCATCCAGTGACGCGAGCTGTGGCGGGAAGAGGAAGAGGACAGGCGTGCTCAAGCCCAAGCTGAGTCGAGACGAGATCGACGCGCTGTTCGAGGAGTCCGTCCCGTCCGAGGGCGGCGAAGGCGAGGGAAAGACCGAGGAAAGCTTCAGCTTCGCCAAGCCGAACCGGCTCACCTGGAGCCAGATGGAGATGCTGCACGCGACCTTTCACGCGGTCGCGCAGCGCGTGGCAACGGCCGTCTCGCGTCCCTTGGTCATGATCGTCGGAGCCCAGCTCTGGCGGCTCGAGCAGATGCGCTACGACGCTTTCGTGGCATCGATCCCCTTGCCGGCCGCGCTCGTCACCGTCGACTACGAGCCCATGTCCCGGCCCTGGCTGATCGCCTTCAGCCCCAAGCTCGCCGGGGCGGCCGTCGACCGCATTCTCGGCGGCAGTGGAGTCGCACCCGAGGACCCGAAGGATCTGACTCCGCTCGAGTGGAGCGTCGCTGAGCCCTTCGTTCAAGGAGCCATCGAAGGAGTGAGCGCCGGATTCAAGGAGCTCATCGAGCTCAAGGGGCACCAGCTCGCCACATTCTCCGACTCCAAGCTAGTACGTGTCGCTTCCGATCACGAGGTCGTCCTCTCCGCCGAGATCCGCTTCGGCGGTGAGCTCCCCGAGGAGTCGGTCTGGATCTGCCTGATCCCCGATGAGCTGGATCCTCTGCTGGAGAAGAACCTCGAGGCCGCCGATGCCGAGCGCGGCACGATCTTTCGTCCCGTGATCGAGTCGCATCTGCGCTCGCTCCAGACCGACCTCCGCGTCCTGCTCGACAACCTCCGCGTCCCGATGAAGGACTTCCTCGATTGGAAGGTCGGGGACGTGCTGCCGCTCAACCGCGGCCTGGACGAGCCCCTGTCGGCCGAGGTCGAAGGACGCAAGAAGTTCGAGGGTCGACTCGGAACGATTCATGGCGAGCTCGCCTTTCGCGTCGATCGCTCAATGCCGAACATCGCTGACGAAGAGGACGGGGGCTGAGACGCCCGCGCCATTCGCACGGAGAGACCAAACATGGCCGAAGAACAGAAGCCGCCCGAGAACAACCCCCAGCCCACGCCGCCGCCGGAGCCGCTCGCCGTCGAGTCGGTCGAGGCACCGCCGCACGTCGAGAACGTCGGAGAGTCGAACCTCGATCTCCTGCTCGACGTCAGCTTGAACGTCGCCGTCGAGGTCGGTCGCACTCGCCTCTCGGTCGACGAGATCCTCAAGCTCGCGCCGGGCTCGGTCGTCCGTCTCAATCGAGCCGCCAACGAGCCCGTCGAGCTCCGGATCAACGGCAAGCTCGTCGCCTACGGCGAGGTCGTCGTGGTCAACGAGAGCTACGCGATCCGCCTGGTGCAGATCGTCGATCCGGGACAGCGCATGGCCACGCTGGCGAGCAAGAAGTGAGCGACACATGACCTGTGAGAGGCAGAGCGAGGTCGTGGCACTTGCCATGGGGCGGCTCGAATCCGAAGCCGCGGCGGTCGCCTCGAACCACATGCGCGAGTGCGAAGAGTGCCGCCAAGCACTCGAGTGGCTCTCGAGCCTCGTTCTGCGTCAGAGGGACATGAAGCGCGGCGCCAGCACGGCCGCGTATCATTCCCTCGGACCGTCCCCGGCGGCCGCGGCGCCCGGAGCACCGACCGGCGTCGACCCGAACGATCCGATGGCGGCCGCCCTGATGCCGAAGCCGCTGCCGGTCGCCCACGGTGGCGCGCGCGTGACGTTGCCGAACCCCGAGCCGCAGAAGCGGGATCGTACCTCGATCACGATCGTCGCGATCTTCGGCATCTTCCTGATCGTTCTCGCTTGGGGCCTCACCCGCGCCACCAAACAGCCGATGGACCCCTCTCGCCAGGTCTTCGGTCCCTTCGGAGAGCTCGAGCGAGCCCCGACCACCCTGAAGTTTCCCGCGCCGGTCCACGAAGGAATCGTCTACGTGCTGCTTCAGGGGCCCGAGTCCTCGGACTACCTGTGGCAAGCCGAGGTACCCGCCGAGCAAGTCGAGCGCGGTACCTACCTCGAGATCGAGATCCCGGGGCGCATCAAGTTCCAGAAGCGAGAGGTCTACGTCTGGGAAGTCCGGACGGAGAAGGACCAGCCAGCGCCTCGCTGGGCATTCCACGTGAAGTGAGGCGACGAAACCAGAGCCCGCACGGGTCCCTGACACGGAGCGCTTGCCGTTGGGAGGGCGAGGCTCACGGCGAGGACCTTATCGGTCTGGCGATGAGTAAGGGACGATCCGACATGCCCGTCGGTCAGGGCGTTGGAACGTTCCCACGCCATCGCCTGCGGGATCCGGTCCCGTCGTCCCTCACGAAGCCCCTCTGAATCGATCACGGGCTCAGTGCGCGCCAGCGTGTTCCCAACCCCGCGCCAGGGACCTGTTCGGGCTCCGATCGTATCTCGCCTTCATGCTACGGCGCCGCGCCGAAGGCGCCGTTGACCTGAAACCAGAGCCCGCGCGACCGAAACGGGGAGCGGCTGCTGAACTGAGGGCCGCTTCCTCGACATCGCTGACGTGAGAGCCAGAAGGCGCCGAGCAAGGGGCCCCTCGGAGTGCGCTGTCGTCGCAACAGCGGCACTCCGACGGAATCGAGCCCCGGACCTACTTCACTCGCCGGCAAGACGACTTCCAGGTTACGAGTGATTGGCCGTCGACGATGTTCTCCGATTGCCACTCGTAACCCTCTTCGGTGATGTCGAAGAACGTGAGGCGGCTCTCGGCCTGCGTGCCGTCGGGTCGCTCGTTGAACTGACGCATCACCATTCGGTCGCCTTCTTTCTTGCCCTCCCATACGCCCGAGGCGTAGCCGGGCATCTTGAAGAAGGTGACCTTCCAGACGCTGGCGTCGGGATCGAAGATGCGGATGTTCGACGTGACGAACTGCTGGTTCTCGTAGCGATCCTGGATGCCGAGCCCGTTGAGGAAGTAGCTCGCGTTCCAGACGCCCTTCGACGTCAACCACGTCCCGTCTCGTTGCAGGAACTGATCGGTCGCCTCGAACTCTCCGATCATGAAGTCGAACTGCGCCAGCTCCGGAGGCGCGTCGGGATGAGGTCTTCCGTGCGGATGCTCATCCGAAGGGTCGAACTTCAGGTAACGATCATCGGAGCCGGTGATCACCGCGAGGAGGAAGGAGAGCAGGAGCGTCTTGGAGAGCGTGGTCATGTCGGGAGGCCTTCGAATGTCGAGGGTGAGCCGGCAAGCCACTCTCGAATGATCGGGTGATCGTCCGGAACTGTCAACGCAGTCGTGTGCTCGTGTGGCCGTGTGCTCAGGTGGTTGGGTGCTTGGGTGCTTGAGTGGTCAGGTGCTTGGGTGCTTGGGTGCTTGGGTGGTCAGGTGCTTGGGTGCTCAGGTGCTTGAGTGCTTGGGTGCTTGAGTGGTCAGGTGCTTGGGTGCTCAGGTGCTTGGGTGCTTGGGTGCTTGGGTGGTCAGGTGCTCAGGTGCTCAGGTGCTTGGGTGGTCAGGTGCTTGGGTGCTTGGGTGGTCAGGTGCTTGGGTGCTTGGGTGGTCAGGTGCTTGAGTGATCACGAGAACGCGAGAACACGAGAACGCCCCACCCTTTACCTCCGACCTTCGACCCACGAAGATACCTGGCTAGGTCTGAATCCTTCCCGGAACCACCTCGGTCTTGTCATGTCGACTTATCCGCTGACCAAGCGCGTTCGTGAGGTCCTGTCTCCTGCGGACTCCCTCTGGGTCTCACTCGCCCTCTTGGCGGCCCGGCGCTTCGAGCTGTCGGCGCTCTTGGCCCAAGAGGAGATCGAGCGCACGCACGAGCCGGAGCTGTCGGCGCTCGACCCTGACGCGCGCGCCAATCGGTTGAGGGAGCTGGTGCGCGATCAGGTGTCCTGTCTGCCTCGGCACGGGGACCGATTCGATCGGCTGCTTCGCCTCGAAGGCCCGGAGCGGACCGAGGCTTGCCTGCAGCATCTGCGCGGATTCTCGGGCGCCGACGGCGAGAGGCTTCGCTCGCCGCAGATCCTCGAAGGTGTTCGCTGGCTGGGTGAGTCCGGTGCGCTCGGGGACGTCCTCAGCGAGCTGACCGCGCTCGCGATCGGTCCGCAGGACCTCGACGAGCCCGGGTTCGCGGCTTCACTGCGCTCGGTGCTCGATCAGCTCCTCGGTGGCATCGAGGACCGCTCGGTTCGCGATGCCTGGCAACGGTTCCACGGTGTCGCCGAGAGCGACCTGCGGGTCGCGAGCGAGTCGTCGGACGCGAATCGCCTCGCGGTAAAGCTCGAGTACGACCGGAGGCTCAACTGGGCGATGGAGCGCAACGGCGTCCCGATCGTCCATCAGGTACGCCTGACGAATCGAGCCAGCGAGGTCCTCGAGCATCTGACGCTCTCGTTGCAGGCGGGCCCAGGCTTCGGCCCTCGCTACGAGGTGGAGATCCCCGCCATCGCCGAGGAAGCGACCTACACCCTGAGGCGACCGAACCTGGTCCTCGACGAGCGGCGGCTGCGCACGGCGATCGAGCGCGAGAAGGGCCAGCTCCAGCTCGAGGTGCGATCGGGCGCCAAGATCCTCGTCCGGGAGTCCTGGCCCATCGAGCTCTTGGCCTACAACGAGTGGGATCGCTCGGCATTGCCCGAGCTGCTCTCGGCCTTCGTCCTGCCGAACCACCCCTCGGTGTCCCAGATCATGGAGACCGTGCGCGACTGCCTCGAGTCGGCGACGGGGGATCCGACGCTGGCGGGCTATCACGACCGCTCCCGTCTCCGCGTGCGACAAGTCACCGAGGCCGTCTACGCCGCCTTGCAGGAGCTCGAGATCACCTACGTGGTGCCGCCGGCGAGCTTCGAGGCGAGCGGGCAGAAGATTCGGCTGCCCGACGAGATCCTCGAGCACCGGATGGGCACCTGCCTCGATCTGACGGTGCTGATCGCCGCCTGCCTCGAGCACGCCGGGCTGCACCCGATCCTGGTGCTCGTCGAAGGGCACGCCTTCCCTGGCTGCTGGGCGCTCGAGGACTGGCTGCCAGTGCCCGCGACCGACGATCACCACATGATCCGCAAGCTGGTCGATGCGGGAGAGCTCGTGATCTTCGACTCGTCGACGCTCACTCAAAGGCCGCGCTCGGAGTTCGATACCGCGGCGAAGGAGGCGCGCCGGCGGCTGGTCGACCCGGCGCAGTTCGAGAGCGTGATCGACGTGCGTGCCGCGCGGCTGGCGAAGGTGCTCCCGCTGCCGTTCCACATCGACGCGCCGCCCTTGCCGGCAGCTCCTTTGCCAGTTGCCTCGCCGGCCACCTTGGCGCGTCCTCCGCGCGAGATTCCCGAAGCCGCACCGGCACCGATGCCGGCACCGATGCCAGAGCCCGAGGCACCCACACCCGAGCCCCAGGAGTCCCCGGCGAGCCGCATCGAGCGCTGGAAGGAGCGGCTGCTCGATCTGTCGCTTCGAAATCGTCTGCTCAATTACTCACCGTCTCGCGGCAAGACGGTGCAGCTCGCCATACCTGAGCTGGCTCTGCTCGAGGATCTCCTCTCGGCCGGCGGTGCGCTCCGATTCGAGCCTCGCATCGATGTCGCCGAGGATCCCCGCGCCCAGGAGCTCCAAGACGCGCGCGGCGCGAGTGACCACTTCGCCCAGCAGAGACGCAGCCTGCTCGAGCGCGGCCGTGTCTTGACCGCTCACGAGGCGAAGGAGCTCGAGCGCCGGCTCAGCGAGATCGCGCGCCAGGCCCGCACCGAAGTGGAGGAGTCGGGGGCGTCGACGCTCTACTTGGCCATCGGGCTCCTGCAATGGTACGAGTCGGACACGAGCGACAAGGAGCGCACGGCGCCGATCCTGCTCTATCCGGTCGAGCTGATTCGCGGCAGCGCAAGAGAGCCGTACCGGCTGAAGATGCGCGACGACGAGCCGCGCCTCAACGACACGCTGTTCGAAAAGCTCCGGATCACCTTCGGCCTCGAGTTCGAGGAGCTGCGAACGTTGCCGCTCGACGACTCGGGCGTCGATGTCGAAGAGGTGCTCCAGACGCTCCGGCGCGCCGTGGCCCGCTTGCCGCGCTTCGACGTACGCGATGAGGCTCATTTGAGCTTCTTTTCATTTACCAAGTACCTCATGTGGCTCGACCTCGATCAGCACCGGGCCGCATTGATGCGCAACGCCTTGGTCGAGCATCTCGTCTCCGGCGGCCAGCAGCCCTGGCCCGAGCAAGATCCCTTCCCCGAGCCGCGCTCCCTGGATCGTGGTGATCCGCCATGCCGCGTGCCGCTCGTCCTCGATGCCGACAGCAGTCAGCTCGCCGCCGTGCAGGCGGGCGTCTCCGGCCGGACCTTCGTCCTGCAAGGGCCGCCGGGCACGGGAAAGTCGCAGACGATCGCCAACCTCATCGCCGCTTGCCTCTCGGCCGGGCAGCGCGTCCTGTTCGTCGCCGAGAAGCGCGCCGCGCTCGACGTCGTCGCCCGGCGCTTGAGCAAGGTCGGCCTGGGCGACGACTGCCTCGAGCTCCACAGCAACAAGGCGAACAAGCGGGCCGTCGTCGAAGAGCTGGCCCGCGTGCTCGAGTCCAAGCGCAGCCGCGGCGACATCGACCTGGCATCCCTGCAAAAGCGCTCCGAGTCGGCGGCGGCCCGCCTGAACGACTACGTGGACTCGCTCCACGAAGAGGCCCCCGTCGGACGCAGCTACTTTCAGGCGGCGGCCCGGCTGGGCGAGCTCGAGGATACACCGCAGGTGACGCTCCAGCTCCAGGACATCGCCCAGACGACGAAGGCCACCTTCGAGGCGTGCCTCGAGTCGCTCGCCGCGCTGGCCGATGCCGCACGCGATCTGCCGCAGCTCACCGCACATCCCTTCAGCGCCTGCCGCGTCACGTCGTGGAGCCGCCTCGAGGCGCGCGAGCACGAGGTCGCCCTCGCCCGAGCCCTGGCCGCGGCCAAAGCGCTCCAGGCTGCCCAGGGCAACGCCTCTCGCGCGCTCGGCTTGCCGCTGGAGCTGCCGCTCTCGGCGCTCGATGCCATCCTGTGGCTGCTCCGCCTCCTCGAGCGCGGCGTGCCCGAAGGCGCCTCCTCCCTCCTGAAGCGCAGTGACCGAAGAGCGGCCCTCGCCCGTCTGGAGGGCCTCTTGGAGCCCGCCGAGAAGCGGCAAGCGTTGATCGATCGCATCAGCCAGCACTTCGAGCCGCGCATCATCGACGCCGAGCCGAATGCTTGGCTGGCGGCGTTCCGCCGTCACGTGGGCTCGATGGCACTGCTCCGCTGGTGGGGGCTGAGAAAGGCGAGGGCCGAGCTCGCCGCCTACCGCGTTCGGCCGCATCGCAGTGCCCGGGAGACCCTCGAAGACCTCGAGCGCGTCATCGAGGCTCAGGAGCTGGGCCGCGCGCTCGAGCGGGAGCAGTCGTTCCTGGCCGAGGTGCTCGGCGCGAACGCGCGCGGCGCCGCGACCGACTTCGCGCTCGTCGGGCACGTGGTCGCCTTCGTGCGCGACTGGGGCGAGGCGACCAGCCAGCTCGAGGCGTCCATCGGGAGCCACCCGCTTCAGACTCCTCCCGGGCTCGAGCCCGGGGCCGCGCGCTCGGTGCTCGAGCCTCTCTCGGCGGCCCTGACGCCGTTTCGCACCGAGCTGGCCGAGATCGTGCGCCGGTTGTCCGTCGATCGCGAAGTGGCGTTCCGCGGGCCGGGTGGCGTCGAGACGCTGGGCGTGGTCTCCGAGCGCCTCGAGAGCTGGCGCGCGTCGCTGCCGATGCTTCGGGATTGGGCGCGCTTCATCGGCGCGGAGGACCGGGTCCGCGAGGCCGGGCTGGCGGAGATCGGGAGAGCATTGCGGCAAGGCGAGCTGCGACCGGCGGAGCTCGGTGACGCTTATGAGCGCGCCTTCTGGGAGTCGTGGCTGGACCACCGCGCCCAGGAGATCGAGTCGTTGCGGTCCTTCAATGGCCGGGATCACGATCGTGTCGTCTCGCGGTTTCAGCGGACCGATCATGACTTGGTCGAGGCAGGCGGCGAGGCGATCGCGGCCAGCTTGGCGAAGCATCGGCCGGAGCTGCTCGGTGAGGCCGTGGCCGGCTCGGAGGTCGGCATCCTGCTGCGTGAGGCGCGAAAGAAGAGACGCCATCTCTCGGTGCGCCGCCTTCTCGAGCAGGTCCCGCATCTCCTGCCGCGCCTCAAGCCCTGCCTCCTCATGAGCCCGCTCTCGATCGCGCAGTACCTGCCCGCTTCGCGCGAGCCCTTCGACGTCGTCATCTTCGACGAGGCCTCGCAAATTCCCACGCAAGACGCGGTGGGGGCCATCGCGCGCGGGCGCCAGGTGATCGTCGTCGGCGACAGCAAGCAGCTTCCGCCGACCTCGTTCTTCAGCGTCGATCTCTCCGAGAGCGAGGAGAGCGAGTCGACCGACGACTTCTTCGTGCAGGAGCTCGAGAGCATCCTCGATGAGTGCATGGCGAGCGGGCTGCCATCCTGCATGCTGCAGTGGCACTACCGGAGCCGCGACGAGCGTCTGATCACGTTCAGCAATTGGAAGTACTACGGGAACCGGCTGCACACCTTCCCGGCGCCCGGGGGCGCAGCGCGTCAGCTCGGTGTGACGATGGAGTGGGTGGATGGCCAGTTCGCACGCGGCCGCACGCGCACCAACCGCGCCGAGGCCGAGGCGGTGGCGAGCTGGGTGGTCGAGAGCCTGCGCGATCCCGAGCGCTCGCATCGCTCGATCGGCGTGGTCACGTTCAACCAGAGCCAGCAGACGCTCATCGAAGATCTCCTCGAGACGGCGCGGCGAAAGCACCCCGAGATCGAGCCCTTCTTCGACGAGCGGGCTCCGGAGCCGGTGTTCGTCAAGAACCTCGAGAACGTGCAGGGCGACGAGCGCGACGTGATCCTGTTCTCGATCACCTACGGTCCGGACGCCAATGGCAAGGTCTCGATGAACTTCGGGCCCTTGAACCGCGCCGGCGGTGAGCGGCGCTTGAACGTCGCGATCACCCGGGCCCGCGAGCACCTGCGCGTGTTCTCGACGCTGCGGCCCGAGCAGATCGATCTCAATCGCACGCGCGCGGTCGGAGCCGAGCACCTCAAGGACTTCCTGCGCTTTGCGGCCGAAGGACCCTCCGCCCTCGCCGAGCTGATGGTCGCCACGCCGGAAGCCGCCGGCCTGACCACGCTCGAGAAGGAGATCGCCTCACGGCTCGAGGAGCGCGGCTACGCGGTCGACCTCGCCGTCGGATGCGCGGGCTTCCGAATCGACATCGGGGTCAAGGACCCGTCCGACCCGGATGAGTATCTGATGGCGATCGTGAGCGACGGCAGCAGCTACCGCAGCGCGCCGATGGCCCGCGATCGCGATCGCATTCGTCAGTCGGTGCTCGAGAACCTCGGTTGGGCGGTGCATCGGGTTTGGTCGCTGGATTGGTGGCACGACCCCGACCACGAGCTCGAGCGCATCGAGAAGGCGATCCAGAAGGCGAAGCGCTCTCACGGTCCAGGTACCCGCGGCGCCAATCTCGAGCTGACCCTTCACCTGGACGAGATCCTCGCGAAGAAGGCGGACGAAGAATCGCCGGAGATCGTGGAGCCCGAGGCGGCCGAGGTCGAGGAGCCGAAGGCGGAGCACGCGGAGGCGGAGCCTCGAGGCGAATCCTCGAAGACGACCACGACTCAGGAAGAAGAGGGCGATGGCGAGACTGGGGAGGTCGGCGATGAAGACGAGGAGCCCGATCGCACGCCCGAGGGCGCGCTGATCTGGCGCACCGTCGAGGAGAAGGTCTTGGGCGATCCGGACTGGCTGGAGCAGGACGACCATGCGCCGGAGCTGCTCGAGCGCATCATCGAGATCGTCGAGGTGGAAGGACCGGTTCACCGGCGCCGCGTGATGCGAAGCTTGATGGTGAGCCTCGAGATCAGCCGCTCGACGTCGAAGGTCCAGCAGCGCGTGACCGAGCTGGTCGAGCGAGCCGAGAATGAGAATCGGCTCAGCTTGCTCGGCGACTTCCTCTGGTCGAAGGAGACGGACCCTGGCCTATGGGACGACTTCCGAGGCGCCGACGCGAAGGGCAAGACGCGTGCGCCCGAGCTCATCCCCGCCGAAGAGCTGGCCGCGGCCCAGCTCCGTGTCCTCAAAGGCGCGATCTCGGTCCCCAGGGAGGATCTCTTCAAAGCCGCCGGCCAGCTCCTCGGCTTCAAGCGCACGACCGAGAAGCTGAAGCAGGCCATGCCCCGCGGCCTCGGGCTGTTGCTGGAGCGGAAGCAAGCCGTCGAGGAGGGCGACCGCATTCGCCTGCCGTAGATCGGGTTCGGGGCCGAAGGCCTGGGCTTGGGCTTCAGGGCGCGTGATGAAAACATCATCATTGCATACCGCACCCCAGGCATCCTAGCCGATCCCGATCCGACCACCCCCGTCCGAGCTTCGGCGAGCCGTCGAGCTGTCCGCACTTCGCACGCTCGACGGCTTCTGACCCTTCTCGCCGAGCGTCTCGATGCCGTGCTTCTCGAGGAAGGCTGCGACCTCGGCCTTCATCTCTTCATTCCCCAGGTAGAGGAGCACGGCCCAGCGCCTGGCCAGCGCACGGTCGTACAGGCACAGCACCCCACCCGAGCGAGCGGCGAAACGGACCTTCCCGGCGCGAATCCCCTTCCGGATCTTCAGCTCTGGGATCTCGGCGGTGATGCTTCCTTCATCGATGGTGTAGGTCGCTCGGAACGGGCACAGCCGCTCGGTGCGGGCGACCAGGAGGCGTGCCTGCCAGCCGCAGAGCTTGCGAGCACAACGCTGCAGGCCGCTCTCCCAGCCGTCGATGCCGGGGTAGATCAAAGACGCCGAGAAGAGCCCGAGCGCGACCGTGAGCAGCCCCGTGGGAGCAGCCAGTGCCCAGGGACACGGCATCAGGGAGATCGTCAGGTACGCCGAAAGCCAGGTCGCCACCGGGGTGAGGATGCGCAGCGCGCGAAGCGCATTGCGACGACTCAGGATCGGCCAGCGCTCCATCGATTCCTGGAACCGGAGGTTCTGGAGGATCAGAATCTCCTCGAACGCCTCCTCGGCCGCGCGCACGCGGCCCGGGTCGATCTCGACATCGAAGACGCGACCCTTCATGTCAGCTCCACGCCCGCCGGCGGACCGGCGGAGCATAGAGGTGGTAAGACTGGGCCTGAGGGCGATGGAGTGCCCAAGTCGAGCGAGCCGG
>JAVJTD010000550.1:0-12773 GCA_040219065.1 Planctomycetota bacterium | reverse complement strand
CTCTTCCGATCTCCGACATCCAGCTCGGCGACTGCGTCCCGTTTCGGTCGCGCGGGCTCTGGTTTCGAACCAGGCGAGCTCGCTCTGGGCGCACTTTCAAAAAGTTCTACTCGCGTTTCGTCTACGGTCGTAGTACTACAGTCGTAGACAAAGTGACGCGGAGAACGACTGCATGTCTGAGACACATGAGCTGACCGACCTCCAGGTCGCCGTCATGCAGGTCTTGTGGGAGTCGCCCGGTGCGACGGCCCAAGACGTGAGAGCCGCCCTCGAAGCAGATCACCGAAGAGAGCTCGCGCCCACGACGGTGGCGACGCTGCTCACACGGCTCGAGAAGCGCGGGTTGATCGAGCACGAGACGATCGGGCGCCAATACGCCTACCGCGCCCGGGTGAGCGCCGAAGACATCCGCGGCTCGATGGTCCGCGGGCTGGCCGACCGGCTCTTCGGCGGAGACGTCGCCCAGCTCGTCAGCCACTTCCTCGCCGAGCACGAGGTCGCTGAAGGGGACCTCGTGAAGGTGCGGGAGATGATCGCCGCCAAGGAGCGAGAGCTGAAGAAGAAGAGGAAGCGCTGATGACGACACCACTCACCGCCTCCCTCACGGCATACCTCCTGACCGTCTTCGTGCACGGCGCGATCTGGATCCCTCTGACGGCGCTGGCCACTCGCACCCGCTCGCTGAGCTGGGGCACGCGGGAGCGACTCTGGATGCTCGCCATGATCGCTCCCTTGCTGACCCCACTGCTCCCCGGTGTGCCTAGCCTGGAGCTCTCGCTCGAGACCGCGCCGGTCGCTCGAGTGCGGTCGACGGTGACCGAGTCGCTCTCCGCGATGAGCCCGGTGAGCCCCGATCAGCAGACGAACGAGAGCGAGAACCTCCCCGGTTGGCCAACCGTCGTCGCCGCCACTTGGAGTCTCGGATCCCTTCTGGGTATCGGCTGGCTCGTCACTGCGTCGCTGCTCTGGCGCTTCGCCCTACGAGCTCGCCGTCCTTCGGTCTCCGGCGAGCTCGCTCGCGAGCTCGCCCATTTGACCTCCGATCGAAGGCGGCGCGTGCGCCTGACCGTCTCGAGCAAGATCGAGTCCCCCGTCGCTCTCGGTCCCGACGAGATCTGCCTCCCACCCAGGGCCTTGACGCTGCCGGTCTCGGATGCCCGAGGAATGCTCGCCCACGAGCTCGCCCATCTGGATCGGCACGACGGCCTGCGTCGCATCGCCGCGCTGCTGATCGAGCGCGTGCTGTGGATCCAGCCACTCTTCCGCCTGGCCCGAAGGCGGCTCGCCCAGATCGCCGAGCACCGATGCGATCAGCGCGCCGCCGAGGTCACCGGCGATCCACTCTCCCTCGCCCGCTGCCTCCTCGAGGTCGCGACTTGGGCCACCGGCTCAGGATTGGCGAAGAGGGCAACCGCCTTCTCTGCGACCGAGAGCCTGCTCGTCCGGCGCGTCCAGAGCCTCCTCTCCGAGGCGAGTCGACCCAGCCGCCGGCACCTCGTCCTGTCCTGCTTCTTGGGGCCCCTCCTGGCGTCTATCGTAGGACTCGCGGTTCGCATCGAGGTGATGGAGCCAGTGCAGGCCGCCCAGGCCAGCCCCGGGCGCGGCGGCCCGGCGATGGGCTGGATCACGACCCATGCGGGACTCGAAGTCCGAATTCGAGGCAGCGAGGTCGTCGAGGCTAGGCACCACGGTGAGCCGATTCCGGAGAGCCGGCGGCTCCTGAGCTCGAGTGGCATTCGCTTCCTCTCGAAGACGGGACACGATCTCGGGCTCATCCGACTCGAGGAAGGCGGGTTCCGGTTCGGATCGGAGATGCCGCCGCGCGGCCATTTCATCCACGCCGAAGACCCCGCGGGCGCGTTCACCCTCGAGTATGACGGCCGCGACGTCCACTCGGTCTACCTGGGGAACCGGCCCTTGCCGTCGCGCCTCTGGTCACAGGACGGCCAGTCACTCCGAATCCTCCGAGAGAATGGCGAGCTCGACTTCGAGGTCGAGCTGAAGCCTGGCGGTGGTATCCGCTGGACGCCTCGGCCTTACCCGAGTCACTCCTGACTCACGCCCAATCGTTCCTTCCCGATGACCTCGCGAGAGGCGGTGGAGACGGTGCGTCTTCGCCGAGCACACGGAGATGATGTCATGTTTCTAACAACCTTACTTCTTTTGAGTATTTGCCCCCAAGAGGACGAGGGCATCGACCTCAAGCTCGCCTCGAGGTACCTGGCCGAGGGGCAGGCGATCGCCGCAGCCGATGCCGGCCGACTCTGGGGGCATTCCCTGGAAGGGCCCCTACTGTTCGCCGATCGTTGCACACGTCAGATCACCGCGAACCAGGCCGACGCCGAAGGCCGATTGCATGAAAAGGGCGATCTGTACTTCGGGGAGCTGCCGATCGAGGTCAACATCGCCAACACAGCGATCCACTGGGCGGGCGTCGAGTGGACGATGGTCGCCTGGCCCCTGCCTCCCACGTTCGCCCCGCGGCAGCGGTTGCTGGCCCACGAGATGTTCCACCGCATCCAGGACGAGATCGGCTTCCCCGCGAACAACCCGGACAACTCACATCTCGAAGAACGGGACGGTCGACTCTGGCTGCGCTTGGAGTGGCGAGCATTGGCCGCCGCGCTGCGAGCAGCCGGCGATGAGCGAAAGGCGGCGATTCGCGATGCCTTGGCATTCCAAAATGAAAGGCACCGCCTGATACCCGGTGCGGCCGAGGCCGAGCGAGGCTTGGAGATGAACGAGGGACTGGCCGAGTACACCGGCTACGCCCTCGGCGGTGAGCCTCGAGAGACTGTGGCGGCGGAGGTGGCCAATCTCCTCGAGCATCTTCCCGAATCCGGCCAGACGCTGATGCGCTCGTTCGCCTACACATCGGGACCCGCGTACGGATGGCTCCTCGACGCCGCGTCTCCGGAATGGCGCACGGGCCTTCAGGCGAAGCACTCACTCGCCGATCGGCTCGGCGAGGCTCTCGACCTCGAGCCCGTGAAGGCCTCCCAGCTCTGGGCTCGCGCCAAGATCTACGACGGCGAGCGCGTCCTCGCCGAGGAAGATGCTCGCCGCGCCAAACAGGAGCAGCGTCGCTCAGAGCTGGTGGCGCAGTACGTCGAGGGACCCGTCCTCGTACTACCGCTGACCGAATCGATGCGGTACTCGTTCAACCCGAGGAGCCTCGAGTCACTCGGCGAGCACGGAACGTTTTATCCGACCCTCGAGGTAAGCGATGCCTGGGGCGTCCTGAAGGTCGACGATGGCGCGCTGATGACCGCCGACCGAAAGGATGTGCGGGTGCGAGTGCCGGACTCTGTCGAGGGATCCGAATGGACCGGACCCGGCTGGACGTTGACGCTGAAGGCTCCTTGGCGTGGAGCGGGATCGAAGGAGACGGGATACCGGCTCACGAAGGAGAAGTGACGATCGCCACTTCGACGTGGATCGGTCCGCTCTTGGACCGATCCACTCGCGCTCAACGCCGGAGGCGAGCCTTGATCTTCTCGTGCTCTTCTCGGCCCACGTAACCGCCCGGGTTACCGGCTTCGGCGATCAGCTCGCGGACATGCTCGACGCGTCCCAAGGTCGGCGGGTGTGACGCGAGGATCGCCTCGAAGCCGCTGGGATCCTGACCGCCGGAGAGCTCGTAGAGCTTCTCGAGGAAGGTCGCCATGCCGTTGGGATCGTAGCCGGTCGCGATGGTGTACTCGACGGCCAGCGCATCGGACTCGGTCTCGTCGTCTCGGCCGTACTTCAGGAGGTAACCTTGGGCGGCGACGTTGCTGAGGACGCCTCCGGCCATCGCGACCCAGTCCGTGCTCTCGTCTCCGCTGCTCAGCGCGCTCTGGACGGCGGAGACCCCGGCTGAGGCCACCATGGCTTGGGCCATCTGATTAGCGGAGTGGCGAGCGACGACGTGTCCGACCTCGTGCCCCATGACACCGGCGACCTCGGACTCGTTCTCGGCGGCCAAGAGCAGGCCGGTGTAGACGTAGAGATGTCCACCTGGCACAGCGAAGGCATTCACGGTCTTCGGGTCGTCGATGACGGTGAAGTGATACTCGATGTCCTGCCGATCGCAGACGGAGACGATCTTCTGGCCGATCTCCTCCACATAACGCTGCACCGTCGGATCGTTGAGCTCTTTGAGCTCTTTGTCCAGCTCGGCGGCGTACTGATTGCCCATCGCGACCTCTTGGTCGACCGGAACGAGCAGGTTTCCCAGAGTCTTCCCGACCGAGCGACAGCTCGGAGTCCAAGCCAGGATGCACAAGACCAGCAGCCATCGTCCGCCCCGAACCGACACGCGTCTCTCCTCTCAAGTCCCGAGGTAGTCGTTGTAGAACTCCCAAGCGCTCATCTCCTCTGCACAGTCTCGGCAGAGGAACCGCTCGAGCGCCTCGAAGTTTCCAAAGATGCCTTCGGCTTCATTGATGTCGTGATAGTCGCCGCACCGAGCACACGCGCGCAACAGGATTTCCTCGTCCTCGATGGAGCGGAGCACCTCGCGGATCACGTCGTCGAGTGGCATGTACTCGGGGTAGCGGACCCCGTCTTCGCCGATCTGGACCTCTTTGATCCGGAGGCGAAGGAAGACGAACTGCCAGAAGCCGCGCGTGGGCTCCCGATCGAAGCGCTTGCCGAGATCGGCGAAGGACTCGACGCGATCTTGGATTCGTTTCATGCGCCTGCCGTTCCCTGGCCTCCACCGGGGATGCAAAAGCGCCGCGTCCACCACGGGGAACACGGCGCTTCGATTCTCGGACCGAACGAGCTCGCCCGGCTGTTGGACTGGCTCAGCTCACGAGCCCGGCACCCAGTCGCTTCTCGTCTTTCGCACCTTCGTCGTCCGACTCGGCCTCACCATCGCCATCATCGGGCACCAGCTCGATCAATCCGGCGGCGGCTTCTTTCAACGCGACTTCGATCGGGGTCAGGCCCTTGGGATTGACCAAGGGGCTGGCTCCCTTGACGAGCTCACGACAACGCTTCTGGAGCAGCGCTGTGAGCTTGAAGATCCCACCGACACGCCGACGAGCTTCCTTGAGAAGCTGCTGATCCATCGAGGATGCCTCCGGTTCATGGAGTACGCGATCTCGGTCAGGAAAGGACCGTCCCGACAGCCCTCTTGTCCCTCACCAGCCACGGCCCTCGAACCAATGACAGAGCCCGACCGCTGGATCGGTGCGTGCGCTGCCTCATGGTCTCTCTTCCCGCGTCTTGGAAGATCCCCTCCGGTTTCAACCGCAGAGGCCGGCCGGACTTGCGAGTCGTTCCACTTCCTGCGTCTGAAACACGGCAGTTTAGGCACGCGAATCGCACCTGTCAATCGAGGATTTCTTCCTTTCCATGACGCTGGCTCCTGCCCCCTTCTCTTCTCAACACGGGAGCAGATCAGCGGAGCCTCTGGGCGCAAAGCCTGTAAGGCTTGCACTCGTTCTCGAGCTGACGCCTCGCCCCCGACAGCATCGAGCCACGGAGTTTCGGACCTAGGGGCCGGGTCCATTCCGAGGCGCTTGGAAGGAGCACACGGAGACCGGCTGAAGCTGGCGGTCCGAATGCGGCATGTTTCAAGTCACTGGGGCGGACGGCTCAGCCCGAGAGGTCGAGCAGCCTCTCCAATGGAATGAGCCGACTGGCAAATCGATCGAGCACTTCGTCATCCCGCTCGCGAGTACGGGCGTCGATCGCTGGTGCCTCGGCCAGAATCGCATCGACCAGGCGGTCCGCGGCGAGAAAGTCTGATCGGAGGATACGCTCGGAGGTGACGGTGCTGGAGGGTCCCTTGTCGTGGTGGAACTTGACCGGCAAGGCGAGCGCCGCACAGGGTTTTCCGGCCGCCGAGAGGACCGTCGCCTCGCAGATGCCCCCGGTCATCCGGGCCGTACGGGCGCTTCCTTCGAGCCCGCTCTCAGAGGAGATCTCCTCGAGCCGCCGGATGACTCGCAAGTCGAATTCGCTGTAGCGGTCACCGCTCCGAATCACGACGCCACCGCCTTGCTGAACCACCTCCGTCTCCGGGCTGGCATCGATGTTGATCCAAGTGCCATCGACGGGCCAAGTATGATCGACCGCCCGCAGAGCACCAAAGAATCCGACCTCTTCCCCGCGCGTCAGCACGGCTGCCACCGGATGTGCCGTTTTCCTCTGCATCGCCTGGAGCACGGCCCGGCTGGCCAACGCCACCCCGACGAGATCGTCGATGGCCAGGGCGACGATCTCATCACCTTCGAACGAAACCGGAGGCAGGTCCCAGCTCCCGAACTCACCCGCCCTCACCGGACGATCGAAGTCCATCCCGATCTGGTGCGTCCAGCATGGCCCGTCGCCCAATCGCCGCACTCTGCCGATCGCTTCCCCGGCTCGCACCCGTCCGCCGTCGAGCGCTTTCGGATCGGCATCGCCCAGCCAAAGCCCGATGGCGCGTCGTCCGCGTGCCTCACCGATTACGAAACCGGGATGATCGGCGTGCGCCTGGAAGATCCAACCCGGCTGGCGCTCGAGGCCCGGCCAGTGGATCATGACGTTGCCGACGGCATCGCGTGTCACTGGCAGACCTTCATGATGAGCCAACGAGATCACGTGAGTGATCACGGGCTCCTCGCAGAATGGCGAGGCCTGAAGGGCGAGGCAGCTCGCGAGCCAATCGAACGCTTGGCCTTCCCGGCCGGCATCGGCAGTCACCGTCGAAACGAGCTCCCGGTCAGGATGAACGTACTTCCCCGAGGCGAGGACCATGAGAGAGATCGAGATCAAGCTGCGATTGCCCAGCGCGGAAGCCGCTCAGGCCGTTCAGGCGAAGCTCCCGGCCGCTCGCGCGGTTCGCCATCAGGTGAACCACTACTATGACACGGCCGACCTCGCGATCCAAAGAGAGCTGCGCGGCATGCTGCGCGTGCGCCGCCAAGACGCTCGTTGGATCGTGTGCTTGAAGCTCGGTGCTTCGATCTCGGACGACGGCACACTCCGCACCGAGGAGATCGAGTCCGATTGGCAGCCGCCTCGAGCCTGGCGTCCCGAGCAAATCGGCGAGTTGCTGGCTTGCGGCCTGGCGCCTATCGAGCGCCTGGCGGCGGTACTCAGGCGAGTCGATCTGGTGTATCTCGGGGCACTGGAGAACACCCGATCCGAGCATTCATTCGAGGGTCATCTCATCGAGCTCGACCGGACCCTGCTCCCGCGAGGCCGAGTCGAGCACGAGCTCGAGTGCGAGACCGAGGACCCCGATTCCTTGCGGCCAAAGCTCCTCGACCTCCTCCGGCGAGCCGGTGTCGAAGCCGCACCGCAGACCCGCACCAAGTACCAGCGCTTTCTCGAGAGCTTGGTGGACAAGAGCTAGCCCTGTTCTCTCCGAATTCGCTCGAGGCGAGCAAAGTGGGCCATCTGTGCCGGGAACAGATTGCCAACTTCCCCGGCAGGCCGGTGTCGAGGCCGAACCGCAGACCCGCACGAAGTATCAGCGCTTCCTCGAGAGCCTCGCGGACAAGAGCGAGCTCGGGCTGACCCGGGCTGGCGATTCGCTCAGGTTGGCCGGTGTTCATCGGAGCCTCAGAAGTGGGCCATCTGTGCCGGGAACGGATTGCCAACTTTGGCTCGAAGTGGGCCATCTGTGCCGGGAACGGATTGCCAACTTCTGGGCCATCTGTGTCGGGAACAGAGGGCTCATCTCCAAAAAAACCGTCCAAGTCGCGAGACCTTGGTCGGCGAGGCCCGTCTTCTTAAGGGAACACGAGGGAAAACTTCTCGGGCTTCGCCGCGTCGACGCGGTTCGGGGAGGGCGGCGACGAGGTGGGCGATGGCAAAGGCGAGCATGCTGAGCGCGGTGATCTCCGGGGCGAGCGCGTACCCGGTGGATATCGAGGTGGTTTTCCAGGGGGGCATGCCCGGCATGCAGCTCGTGGGCTTGCCGGATTCGGCGGTTCGCGAGAGCCGGGAGCGCGTCAAGAGCGCGATCCGGGCGAGCGGCTTCGAGGTTCCGCAGCGGCACGTCCTGGTCAACCTGGCACCGGCCAACATCCGCAAGGAGGGCACCCATTACGACCTGCCGATCGCGATTTCGCTCCTTCGCGGGAGTGACCAGATCGACCAGAGGCTTCGTGGGCGAGTGGCTGCGTGCGGTGAGCTGGGCCTGGATGGCTCGGTGCGGAGTGTGCGGGGCGCCTTGGCGATCGCGATCGCGGTCCGCCAATCGGGTGCGTGCCATTTGATCACTCCGGCCGAGAACGCGCCCCAGGCCGCGGCCGTGCCGGGCTTGTCGGTCTACTCAGTGAGCACGCTCGGAGAGGCGGCTGAGGTCTTCGCTTCGCTCGTTCCCCCGCCGCCTTCGGAGCCAGCGGACTCGTCTCGAAGCGCTTCACAATGCGATTTCTCGGAGGTGCGTGGGCAGCTCGCGGCGAGGAGGGCGCTGATCATCGCGGCCTCAGGCGGGCACAACGTGCTGATGACCGGGCCACCGGGATCGGGCAAGTCGATGCTCGCGAGGCGCTTTCCGACGCTGTTGCCGGAGCTGGACTTCAACGCCTCACTCGAAGTGACCCGGCTTCACAGCATCGCCGGGCTCGCGCAGTCCTTCCTCCTTCGGCAGCCCCCCTTCCGTGCGCCGCACCATACGATCAGCTACGCGGGCCTCGTGGGCGGCGGTGCGATCCCGGGCCCTGGCGAGATCAGCTTGGCGCACCGGGGTGTCTTGTTTCTCGACGAGCTGCCCGAGTTCGATCGGTCGGCGCTCGAGTGTCTCCGGCAGCCTCTGGAGGAAGGCAGCATCTTGCTGACCCGCTCCCAGGCGTCAGTCTGCTTACCGGCTCGGTTCCAGCTCCTGGCTGCCATGAATCCTTGTCCGTGTGGCCACCTGGGAGACCCGAGACACGACTGCCGATGTTCGCCGCGGGAGGTGACTCGGTACCGCAACCGCATCAGCGGGCCGATCCTCGACCGCATCGATCTCCACTTCGAGGTCCCGGTCCCCGATCCCGAGGACCTGCACCGGAAGGCCGATGGACAGAGCTCCTCCGAGATGGCTGCCCAGGTCGAAGCGGGTCGGTCGAAGCAGCTGGCGAGGTATGGCGAGGGGCAGCTCAATGGTCAGGTGAGCGACTCCCGGCTGCGCAAGCAGGCGGCGTTGGAGAAGCCAGCGCGCGACTGGCTGGTCGACGCGTCGCGGAAGCTGGGGCTTTCGGCGAGGGCGAGCATGCGGCTGTTGCGCGTGGCGAGGACGATTGCGGACTTGGCGGGAGAGGAGTCGGTGTGTCAGACGCACGTGGCGGAGGCGTTGCAGTATCGGTCGCAGCAGCCGGTGGCGTCATTTTGATCGTCTCATGGCGAGACACGGTCTCGAATCGAGACGCGCGGGCCGTCGAGTGGCGAGGGGGGAACGGGGAAGAAGCCAGGCACATAACTTCAAACATTGTGGGCGGTTGAGGCCTTCTTTCGAGAGATTCTCGAGAACACATCATGGGTTGGCCGCGCTTTTGTGATGGCTTGCCGCGTCGAAACGCTCACCTCCCCCCCGTTTGAGAGGACGACCCTGATGACCGGTTCCGTTCGCGCCGCTTCCTTCCCTCCCAGGCGCTCGCTGGTCCGCGCTTCTCTCATCTTCCTGTTGGGCATGGCGATCTTCTCCCTCTCCGCGAACGCCTTGCTCAACTGACACGCTTCCCTCCCCCCCTGCCTTTTCCGCCCACCGGGCTGGCTTCCCCAGCCGGCCCGTATAGCTCCTCGCCCACCGGGCTGGCTTCCCCAGCCGGCCCGATCAGCTCCCCCCACCTTGGAGATCCCTAATGAGCCGCCAGCCCCGCTTCTGCGCGACTTATCTCCGTTCCGACGGCTCCCATGGCGAAGTCTGGGGAGTCGTGTTCGGTTACCCCGATGATTGGAGCGACCGCTCGATTCAAGAACGCCGCGAGTGGTACTGCCGAGTCGCCGGTGCCTGGGGCCTTCCCCAGGACGCTCGTCTGACCGGCTTCGAGCTCCACCAAAGATCCGAGACGTCCATGATCCCGTCGTCGGAGACCGCGGATCGGTTCACTGCGCTGCTCGATGCCGCCCGGAGCACGGCCGAGCCCTCCCGGCGTCAGTAGACCCGATCAGCGACGACGAGACGGCGGCCGAGCCGCCGTTCCGCCCGCCGTCCCGCCGCGCGTCGACCTGCAGCGCGCGCGGGACGGTCGGGCTCTTTTTCGTTGGAGATGACGCAGGTGGATCTGTGCTCGACTCCGTTGGAGTGCCCAAATCGAGCGAGGCAAGTGCCGAGTCTGTCAGTCAGGCTCATGGAAGCGAGCTTGGGACTCTTGGAAACGTCTCAACCTCCAACCTTCGACTCTGAAGTACCCACCGGTACCGCCAGATCAGGGGAGCTACTCTCCGACACCGCCAAGTTCGCTCGAGAACGATAGGTCAAGGCAACGACAGCGATCGCGTCGGAGTCAGGGTCACGCGAGTCGTCCCCGGCGTGAAGGCGACACCTGCGAAGTAGATCGTCCGCCCGACGGGGCCCTGAATCGGCCACGCAACGATTGGAGTTGCCGCGCCCGGGCAGCTCGTCAGCTCGACCTTTCGGCCTGCAGTGAACATGACCGCCGCCCATCAGAGCCTCCGCTCTCGTGCTCCTGAATATCGACGACGGAGAACCCTCCACGGAAGTCCGTCCAATCGATCTGGAGTGACGAGTCGCGGGCGTTCTGGATGACGAGCCACCCACCCTGGGCTGCCACATACAGAGGCCTCTGGCCCTGATAACCAATTCACCGGCGGCGGAGGATCAGCGGAGCCGTGCTGACGTTCGTGCGGCAGTCCTCGGGAATCCAACGACTGGGGCTCTATCGTCTCCCGGCCGCCTGGGCCCGGTATCGCTCATCTCCTGACCGAGCCTGGAGCATTCAGATCTGGGAGACGAGGATGAGCACCGAGACCGGCTTTCCGTCGCGGGTCAGGCCCTGCAACAAGAAGGTGAGCTGGTCGGGCGCGTTCAGGAGCGGCGTCGGGTAGAGGAACGTCCACTCGCTCATCGAGCCGGGCTCGAGCTCGGCCGGCTCGGGCCTTGCACCGAGCGACCGTCCCACGGTTCGCCGGAGGATGTCGTTCGGCGGCACCCACTCGCCGTCGTCCATGACGCGGTAGACCTGGCTCGGATCGAGGACCAGGGGCTGGTCGGTCTGGTTCCGGATCAGGAGCGAGAGGGTGAGCGAGCTTCCGAGCTGCACCTTCGTTTCGAACTGAATCCCCTCGATCGAGAACTGGGCAGGCAGCCCGGGTCCGTGCACGCTCGTCACGCCACTGGTCTCGAACGGCACCGGCTGGCCGATTGCCGTGGGCCGGTAGCTGACGACCGACTCGCAGGCGCCCAGGCAGAGCCCAAGGCCCAGGATCGAGAATCTCAAAGTCCGTCGCATTCGTCGTCTCCCCGCGGCGTCGAGTGAAAATGAGGCCGAGGATCCTATCACATCGGTCCTCATGGCGAGCGTATGGAGGCTTCGGGGGAGGGGGACCGAGTGCCGGACGTCTCGCCACTCGAGTCGTTCCGAGCGTGGCACTCCGCCGCCTCTCCCAAGAACGCATAGCGGCCGAAGAGCCCGTCAATCCGAGTCGATTCGCTGGTCTCCGCCCTAAACCTCGAAGGCCGGGATTCCGATGAGGGAATGAGGCTCTCGATGAGACGGGGGTCCCCACGAATCCGATGAAGAACGGTGAAGCGGCCCGAAATGACCGATCCCATCGAAGCCCCGATCACGGATCCTGAGAACGAGAGCGTCTCTTCCGAGCCGACGAAGATCCTGATCGTCGACGACGACGCGCACATCCGCCGAGCCTTGAGCATCCTGCTCAAGATCCCGGGCTGCGAGACGATCGAGGCCGAGGACGGTCGCCAAGCCCTGGAGCGGCTCGAGCAGGCCGGAGACGACGTCAAGCTCATCATCTCCGACATCATGATGCCGAACATCGATGGGCTCGAGCTGTGCCGCCGGCTGAAGGCGGACGAGATGTCGCGGGACATCTACTTCATCATGCTGACCGCTCGGGAAGGCGTGAAGGACCGCGTGAAGGGACTCGAGATCGGTGCCGACGACTACGTGCAGAAGCCGTTCGACGCGACCGAGCTGCGCGCCCGCGTCAAGGCGGGCCTGCGTATCGTCAACCTGCAGAGCGAGCTGAAGAACAAGAACCGCATCCTGCATCAGCTCTCGATTACCGACGGACTGACGGGCGCCTACAACCACTCCTACTTCCAGCGGGCCTTCGAGAAAGAGTTCGAGCGCGCACGTCGCTACACTCGCGACCTCTCCTTGCTCGTCTGTGACATCGACAACTTCAAAGGGTTCAACGACCGCTTCGGCCACGGAACCGGCGACACCGTGCTCACCAATGTCGCGCGCATCGTCCGCTCGATCACTCGCGACTCGGACATCGTCGCGCGCTACGGCGGCGAGGAATTCGTGGTGCTGATTCCCGAGACGCCGCTCGAGACGGCGTACCAGGTCGCCGACAAGATCCGCATCGCCATCGCCGAAGCCGGCCTGGTGGTCGAGGAGCAACGGCTGGACGTGACGATCTCGATCGGAGCGGCCTGCTTCAACGGGGAGAACTTCGGCTCGCGAACCGCCTTCTTCAACTCGGCGGACAGCGCGCTGTACCGCGCCAAACACGAGGGCAAGAATCGCGTCGTCTGCGTGTGATGCGGTAGGCGGTCTCTCAGTCAGCGAGTCCCTGGTGTTCAGGTGACTTGGTGACTTGGTGCCTTGGTGACTTGGTGACTTGGTGCCTTGGTGCCTTGGTGCCTTGGTGCC
>JAVJTD010000548.1:0-5591 GCA_040219065.1 Planctomycetota bacterium | reverse complement strand
GGCGTTGCTCGAGCGTCTTCGAGCGCTCGAAGAAGCTGAGCCGTCGCTCGCGCCCGGGACGATCTTCGCAGGCCAGTACGAGATCGAGGAGCGCCTCGGTGAGGGCTCCTACGGCCAGGTCTTCCGAGCGCGGGACCTCGAGCTCGATCGCGCGGTCGCCATCAAGATCCTGCGTGCGGGACGATTCGCGGGTGCAGGGGAGCTCGATCGCTTCTCGCGGGAGGCCCGCAGCGCCGCGCAGCTCAAGCACCCGGGCATCGTGCTGCTGTACGGCATCGGCCAGACCGAGGATGGGCTGCACTTCCTGGTCGAAGAGCTGATCGCGGGTCGAAGCCTTCAGGCTTACTTGGAGGAGGAGCGGCCGGATCCGGCCGCTGCCGCTCGCCTCACACTCGAGATGGCCTCCGCCCTCGCCTACGCGCACGGTCGCGGCATCGTGCATCGCGATCTCAAGCCGTCGAACGTCCTCCTCGACGAGCGTGGCCATCCGCATCTCGCGGACTTCGGCCTCGCCAAGCACCAGTCCGAGGACTCGGACATGACGCCCGACGGGCTGGCGCTCGGCACGCCCGGATACATGTCGCCCGAGCAGGTCCGCGGTGCAAATGTCGACGAGCGCAGTGACGTGTTCGCTCTCGGCGTCATCTTGTACGAGCTGCTCACGGGGCGTCGTGCCTTCGGCGGCAATCCGCGCGGGCAGCTCTTGGCCGTGCTGCAGGAGGAGCCGAAGCCGCCGCGCAAGTGCTCGCCGGCGGTGCCGCGCGACCTGGAGACGATCTTCCTCGAGGCGTTGGCCAAGAGCCCGGAGCGTCGGTACGCCACGGCGGCTGCACTCGCCGACGATCTGCGCCGCTTCCTCGCGGGGGAGCCGATTCGGGCGCGCCGGTTGGGAGCGATCGAGCGGACCTGGCGATTCGCGCGCCGGTATCCTCTCGCGACCGCGGTCTTCGCGGCGGTGTGCCTCGGGGCGCTGCTCGGCATCGCGCATCTCTCGACCCTTTCGCACGTCCTGATGCGGGAGTCGGCCGAGGCGAGCGCGGGGCAGATCACCTCGATCCTCGAGGAGGTGAACTCCCACTACAGCTCGACCGTCGTCGAGCCGCTGCGCGGCCGGAATGTCGTGTCGAAGCGCGTGCCGAGAGAGCCGGGCACGATCCCGGTGCCGGCGACGTTCTTGACCGAGCTCGGCGAGCGGATCAGCGCCGGCGTGACCGGCATGCAGGTGCGTCACTATAGCGATCACCCGTTCCGCACTCGGAAGGATGGAGGCCCCCGCGACGCGTTCGCGCGAAGCGCCCTGCAGCACCTGCGCGCCGACCCTTCAGTGCCATACCTGCGCTACGAGACCGTTCTCGGCAAGCCGAGCCTCCGTTACGCGAGCGCCCGCATCATGGAGCCGAGCTGCGTCGACTGTCACAACACGCACGCCGACAGCACGAAGACGGACTGGAAGGTGGGGGACGTGCGTGGCGTCCTCGAGATCATTCGGCCGCTCGACGAGCATCGCGACCGCGCGCGGGCCGACCTGGAGGGAACCTACTGGCTACTCGGAGGCGCGTTCGGGGCACTGCTCGCACTCGCGCTCGCGGCCTTCGTCATCGGGAGTGTCCAAAGACGCGCGTAACACTCGGACGTTCTCGAAGGGTGTCCGCGCGGCGGACGCTGTCGGCACCGTCATCGAAACTCGCAATGGGAGCGGATCATGGACCGGATCGATCGTCGGCGACTGTTCACTCGTCTGGGCGCCGGTGTGTGCCTGACGGGCTTGGGAGCGACCGTCTTCGGAGGTTGGAGCGCGCGCTCGCTGTTCGGAGGCGGAGACGAACGTCTGGAGTTCGGGCCGCTGGAGCCGCTCGTCGATCTGATGCAGTCCTGCGAGTTGGACGCCCTGCTCCCGAAGCTGGTCGGCACTTGGCGCACCGGGACCTCCTTGGAGACGCTCGTCGCGGCCGGCTTGTTGGCCAACGCGCGCGCACTCGGTGGCGAGGATTACGAGGGCTATCACGCGATGATGGCCATGGCGCCGGCGTTCGATCTGGCGCAAGGTCTTCCCGAAGGACAGCGCCCGCTCCCGGTCTTGAAGGTGCTCTATCGCAGCGCGGCTCGGATTCGGAAGGTCGGCGCGCAGGACCACGACGCGCTTGCCCGCATCGAGCCGGCCGCCGGTGCGATCGATCTGCGGGAGATGACCTATCGCGACGTGAGCCGGGCGGAGCGGCTCCTGATCGGACGAACCGTCGAGGGAGCACGCTCGGACCTCGACCATCTCGTGCGCGACGACATCAACGTCCACCGGGTCGTCTTGGCGTGGCGCGCGTGGGACGGGCAGCGCTTCACCGGCCCGGCGCACGCCGAGACGCTGCTCCGTCAGGTCCTGCGCTTCTGCGCGTACGAAGATCGGCTGCGGAAGTCGCGGAGTCAGGACCTCCCTGATGTCCGGACCGCGGTTCCCGAGATCTTCGAGGAACATGGTCTCGGCTCGGTGACGGAGGGGCAGCGTCCGCTCGAGGATGCCGAGCTCGATCGACTGGCGGGCCAGGTCTTCGCTTCCTCACGTAGCCAGGCGGCCGGGGCCGTGGCCGAAGCGCTCGCGGCCGGCTTCGACCCCGAGCAGGTCGGCGAGACGATCTCGCTGGCGGCCTGTCAGCTCCTGCTGAACGATCCCGGTCGCTCGAGGAGTCAAGGGGCCCTGCCGCGCGGAAGCGTGCACGGCGCTTCGACGGGAGTCCACGCCAGCGATGCGGCCAATGCCTGGCGGCACCTGGCGCGGCAGGCCCGTGGTGCCGAGCGTCTCGAGACGCTGCTCGCCGCGGCCTACCATACGGCGGGTCAGTCGCATCTCGTCGGCGATGCGCCGTTCGCGCCGGCCGCTCGGCCGGCGGAGGAGGATCCCGCTCGGATCCTGTCCGACCTCGACGCGGCGTGGAACAGCGGCGATCAACGGGCGGCTCAGGGGCTGAGCAGCGCTTACCTGAATGCCGGCGGCGACCCGCAGCCACTCTTCGAGAAGATGCGGCGCATCACCATCGAGGTCGATGGTGCCCTCCACGCCGAGAAGTTCTTCCACACCTGCCTCGAGGGTTGGCGCTCGACGCGAGCCACTCGCCGCGACCGTCACCTGATCGCGCTCGCCCGCGTGTGCGCCAGCGAGGTGGGTGTGCGTGCACCAGGCTTGGCTCAGGCGCACGACCTGTTGGGGTGAGCCTCTGGCTCCTGGCGTCAGCGGTCGTCGCGCTCGACCCAGGAGCCTTCCATGTTCTTGATGAAGTTGTCGAAATCGCAGAACACGGATTTGACGCCGTCGATGCGTCGGACTTCGGCCTCGATCTGAGGGATCGGCATTGGGACGCTGTCGTTGATCTTGGTTATGCGCTTGAGCATTCCGGTCAGCCGGACGGTACCCTTGTAGGCGCGGAACTGCACGAGCCGGAGATCGACCCAGTGGCTCGCGAGGACATTCCGGATGCGCACGTTGATCGCGAGATCGCTGTTGGCCATCGGGGTGTTCCGGGGGTGCGCGAAGATCGTCGATTCGAGCTCGGCTCGACTTCTGCCGGGCTTCCAAAACCGGTGGAGCCTCAAGAATGATCGACCAGACGGACTCGGGCGCTTGAGGCGCCGCCTGCGTGGCGGAAAAAATCGGCGCCGCTCCCGTAATTACTTAAGGTCTTACATTTCTGGGCCTTGGCGGCCGGTCGTGGCCAGAATCGCCCCGGATCTCCGGGACTCGGGTCTCTCGATTTCGCTCGTGGTGCCGTATCCTTCGTCGTTCGCCGAGGATGGGACAGGTCGTCCCGTTCGGCCAGATCGATGGAGGACGAGGACGATGATCGGATCGCTTGGCTTGGGAGCCCTTTGGCTCGTGTTGACGGTCTCCGGCTCGGATGACGCCTGGAGCGGATTCCGCGGCCCGGACGGGAGCTGCGTCTCGAGGATCGAGACGATGGTCGAGTCGTACGCGGCCGAGAACGTCGCCTGGAAGATTGGCGTCGGGGCAGGATACTCGTCGCCGATCCTGAGTGAGAGGGCGGTGTTCCTGACGGCCTTCGAAGGGCTGAACCCGGCGACGTTCTGCTTCGATCGAAAGACCGGCAAGGAGCTGTGGAAGACTCCGGCGCCGAAGCCGCTCGAGGAAGCGTATCGCGGCATGAACACGCCGGTCTCCTCGACCCCGGCGACCGACGGGAAACGCGTGTACTCGTATTACATGCACTTCGGCCTGGTGTGCCACGACGCCGAGAGCGGCGATGTCGTTTGGCAGCACGAGGTCGACATGCTTCGCGTTCCCCACGGCATGTCGTCCTCCCCGATCCTCGCCGGCGGCAAGGTCCTCCTCCAATGCGATCAGGACACGGGCTCCTACCTCCTCGCCCTGGACAAGGACACCGGGAAGCCGGCGTGGAAGATCGACCGGCCGGGCATCACCCACGGCTACTCCACGCCGATCGTCCACCAGCCGAAGGAAGGGCCGGTCGAGGTGATCTTGTCCGGCGCTTATCAGCTCACCGGTCACTCGCTCGAAACGGGAGAGCGCCTCTGGTGGGTCGATGGCATGTGCTGGATGCCGATGGCGATGCCTTCGATCGCGGATGGCGTGGTGTACGTCAGCTCGGCGATGTCCTCCCCGGCAGAGTTCGGCGCACCCAGCTTTGATGGAACCTTCAAAGAAGCACTCGCCGAGAAGGACCAGGACGGCGACGAGAAGATCTCCAAGTCCGAATGGCCGCACAAGGGGCTGGCCGAGCTCTGGTTCATCTACGATTTGAACGGCGACGACCTGTTCGACGAGGAGGACTGGAACTTCGCTCAGGCGCGCAAACGGGCTCTCGGCGGCACGTTCGCCGTGAAGCTCGGCGGCAAGGGCGATGTCACGGGCAGCCACATCCTCTGGAAGTACGACGATCGCCGCGGACAGTCCGGTTCTCCGTCTCCCTTGGTCTACGAGGGTGCCGTGTACCTGATCAAGGACGGCGGCGTCTTGACGACTCTCGACGCGAAGACCGGCGATGTCTTGAAGCAAGGGCGCGTGGGTCAGCCGTCACCCTACTCGGCTTCGCCGATCGGTGCCTGCGGCAAGGTGCTCCTGGCGAGCGGCGCGGGCCAGGTCGTGCTCCTCGACGCCGGCAAAGAGTGGGAGGAGCTCGGCGCCTGGGAGCTCGACGGCGACATCTGGGCGACTCCGGCCGTCGGAAACGGCCAGACCTTCGTCCGCACCAAGAACTGGCTCTACGCCTTCCAAGCCACCTCCGGCGGCCACTGAGAGGCTCTCGTTCCCGGCGCGGGTGTCTCGGAAGTGGGACATCTGTGCCGGGAACGGAATGCCAACCACAGAGCCCGCGCGACCGAGACGGGGACGACGCCACGGATCAAGAGGCGGGCCCTCTCGACAAGGCCGCCCATCGAGCGGAAGAGGGGCCGAGCAAGGGGCGTCTCAGATGGGACCTGCAAAGTGGGACAACTGTGCCGGGAACGGAATGCCAACCACAGAGCCCGCGCGACCGAGACGGGGACGACGCCACGGATCAAGAGGCGGCCCCTCTTCCGCTCGATGGCCGGCCTTGTCGAGAGGGCCCGAGATCGGAAGAGCACAC
>JAVJTD010000543.1:0-14184 GCA_040219065.1 Planctomycetota bacterium | reverse complement strand
GCTGATCTTCTTCTCGTGAATCAGGATGTAGGGGTCTTCGAGGACGACCTCCATCCTCTCCGGATTCGTGACGAAGTGCGGCGAGAGGTAGCCCTTGTCGAACTCCATTCCCTCGACCCACTCGACCGTCGTGTCGAGGCTCTGGCCCTCTTCGACGGTGATGACGCCATCCTTGCCGACACGCTCCATCGCTTCGGCGATCATCTGTCCCACCTCGGTGTCGCCGTTCGAGGCGATCGTGCCGACCTGGGCGATCTCCTTCTTGTCCTTGATGGACTTGCTCATCCGTTGGAGATCCTTGATGAGCGTCGCGACCGCCTGGTCGATGCCGCGCTTCAGGGACATCGGATTGGCACCCGCAGTGACGTTCTTGAGACCCTCTTCGAAGATGGCCTCGGCGAGGACGGTCGCGGTGGTCGTTCCGTCACCGGCGACATCACTGGTCTTGCTGGCGACGTCCTTGACCATCTGAGCGCCCATGTTCTCATAGGCGTCCTCGAGCTCGATCTCTTTGGCGACCGTCACGCCGTCCTTGGTCACGGTCGGGGAGCCGAAGCTCTTCTCGATGATGACGTTCCGGCCGCGAGGGCCCAGCGTCACCTTGACCGCGCGGGCGAGCTTCTTCACGCCGCTACGAATCGCCTCGCGCGCTTCGTAGTCGAATGCAATCTTCTTCGCTGCCATGGAATCTTCTTCTCCTCTGATGTCGGGCTGTCGATTCGACGCCCGTTCTGCTCACTCTGCCGGATGATCAGTCCAGGATCGCCAGGATGTCGTCCTCGGACATGATGAGAAACTCCTCGCCGTCAACCTTGATCTCGGTTCCGGCATAGGAGCTGAAGATCACCCGGTCCTTCTCCTTGAGCTGGAACGCCGCGCGCTCGCCCGACTCCAGGACCTTGCCGTCACCGAGGGCGATCACGACGCCCTCTTTCGGCTTCTCTTTGGCCGTGTCCGGAAGGACGATGCCGCCCTTCGTCTTCTCCTCGGCCTCGACGCGCTTCACCAGGATCTTGTCGTTCAGGGGACGAATGCGGCTCTTCACCTTGGGCATCTCGTGGCTCTCCTCGTTGACTGACCTCCAGGCGGAGGTCGCACCTTCTATTCTGAGTCTGGTCTACAATCCTGACCCTCGACCGATCGTCGGGGGCCCGGGTGGATCGCATGCTGAGATCGCTCGCGTGTACCAAACGACGTGCCAAGTGGATCCACCTTTGGGCCAGATCCACAAACCCATACCAAAAAGCAACTTGAGGTTACGGGCCTGCCTCCGGGCCTCTCCGCCATTTTGGCAGCACCGCCGAGGCCCTCGAAGAAGAGACTGTCAATTTGACACGCCCCATCCGATCCCATGAGCGGCATCGCGCCCTCGAGCAAGCTCAGCTTTACCTGCTCCTCTCCGAGTCCGCTTGTGTCCGACCCCTCGAGCTCACGTTGGAAGGCGCGCTCCGCGGTGGCGTCGATGTCGTCCAGATCCGAGAGAAGTCGCTGATCGATGAAGCGTTGCTGGAGCACACTCGGAACGTCGTTCGCCAGGTCGACGGCCGAGCTCTCGTCATGCTCAACGATGCAGCCGACTTGATCGACGCCGCGGACGTCGACGGATTGCACGTCGGCCAAGAAGACCTCGCCGGCGGAGAGGCTCGCGAGCGAGTTGGTCCGAATCGGCTCCTCGGCATCTCGACCCATGACGATCGCGAGATCGCGCTCGCCAGGCCCTTCGCCGACTACCTCGGCTTCGGGGCGATCTTCCGCTCGAGCACCCGAAGCGACGTCATCGCTCGCGGACCAGCCGAAGCGGCCCATGCTCAGGAGCTTGCCGGTTCCGACTTGCCCGTATTCGCGATCGGCGGAATCGATGCCTCCAAGATCGACGACCTGGTCCGAGTGGGCATTCGGCGGGTCGCTGTCTGTCAAGCGATCCTCGGTGCCGAGGACGCCGAGGGCGCTGCCCGCGAGCTGGGCGAGCGATTGCGAGGCCAGGGCTGAGGACGCTCAGGTTCCGTTCGCCATCTCGAGCAGCTCCTGCTCGGTGAGCACGGACACGCCGAGCTCCTCGGCCTTCTTGAGCTTCGAGCCCGGCTTGTCACCGACGACGAGGTAATCGAGCGCGCTGGAGACCGACGAGAGGATGCGTCCCCCAAGACGCTTGACCAGGGCTTTGGCCTCGTCCCGGCTCATCTGCGAGAGCTTGCCGGTGAACAGAAAGCTCTTGCCTTCCAATCGGTCCGAGACGGGCTGGGTCGCCTTCACCTCGGCCTGTACACCAGCCTCGATGAGCTCCTGGATCGTCCGCTGGTTGTCCTGGTCGGCGAAGAACTCGACGACGCTCCGCGCGACCTTCGGACCGATCTCGTCGACGGCCTCGAGATCCTCTTCGCTCACCTTCGACAGCGCCTCGAGGCTTCCGAACTCGCCAGCCAGGATCTCGGCCGTCACTTCGCCGACATGCCGAATCCCCAGCGCGAAGACCAGCCGGCTGAGCGACGTGGACTTGGAGTCCTCGATCCCCTGGAGCACGTTCTTCGACGACTTCTCTCCCATTCCCTCGAGCTCGGTCAGATCGGACAGGTCGAGCCGATAGATGTCGCCGATCCCTTCCAATCGACCCTTCTCCATCAGGCGCTCGATGAGCTTGGGGCCGAAGCCCTCGATGTCCATCGCCCGCCGGGAGACGAAGTGCTCGAGCCGGGCTTTGCGCTGTGCCGGACAACGGATGTTCACGCAACGCGTGACGACCTCGTCAGGATCGAAGTGAACCTGATGACCGCACTCGGGGCATTCTTCGGGCAGCTTGAAGTGCTCAGCGCCCTCGGGCCTCTTTTCGGCGATCACCTTCACGATGTGCGGGATCACGTCGCCGGCTCGCTCGACCAGCACGGTGTCGCCGACGCGTACGTCCTTGCGGTCGATCTCGTCCTGATTGTGGAGCGAGGCCCGCCGAATCACGACGCCGCCGATGTTGACTGGCTCGAGATGCGCCACGGGCGTCAACGCTCCGGTCCGACCGACTTGGACCTCGATCTTCTCGAGACGCGTCGTCCCTTGCCGAGCGGGGAACTTGAAGGCGACGGCCCACCGCGGCGAGCGCGCTCGCACGCCGAGTCGCTGCTGCAGCGCGTGGGCGTCGACCTTCACCACGATTCCGTCGATCTCGAAGTCCAGCGAGTCACGCTGCTCGAGCATCCGCCCGTGATAGTCGAGGATCTGGGAGATGTCGCCGCGACCGGAGATCGAGGCCATCGTCCGGAGACCCACTTGGCGCAACTCCTCCAGGAGGTCCCAGTGCGTCTCGACGCTCCATTCCGAGGGCACCTCGGCGACACCGTAGAAGTAGATCGCTAGCGGACGGTTGGCCGTGATCTTGGGATCGAGCTGTTTGAGGCTGCCGGCAGCCGTGTTGCGTGGATTCGCGTAGAGCTCCTCCCCGTCGCGGCTCCGTTGCTCGTTGAGCGCCTCGAAGTCCTTCCGCCCGATGAAGATCTCACCGCGCGCCTCGAGACGTGCGGGCACGGCGATCTCGGAGCCGACCAGACGCAGTGGCACCGACCGAATCGTCTTGACGTTCTCGGTGATGTTCTCGCCGCGCACGCCATCGCCGCGCGTCGACGCTTCGACGAGCACCCCGCCCTCGTACACGATTTCGACGGCCGTCCCGTCCATCTTGGGCTCGGCCGAAAAGGTCAGCTCCGAGGCCTCGAGGCTCAGGAAGCTCGCAACCTGCCCGGCCCACTCCTCGAGCTCCTCGGCCGAAGTCACATTGTTCAGGCTCAACATGGGCACGCGGTGGGCCACGGTGCCGAAGGACTCCAACGGAGACGCACCGACCTTCTGCGTTGGGGAGTCCGGAGTCACGAGATCCGGATGCTCGTCCTCGAGCGCTTCCAGCTCGCGGAACAGCGCGTCGTACTCGCCGTCGGAGATCTCCGGCGAATCGAACACGTAGTACTGGCGATTGTGGTGGCGGATCGACTCGCGGAGCTCTTCGGCACGCCGGGCTGCCTTGGGGCTCGACTTCTCTTTCATCGGATCCACATTGCATCCCCATAGCTGAAGAATCGATAGCCGCAGGCGACCGCCTCGTCGTAGGCCCGCCGCATCGGCCCGTAGCCGACGAACGCGGCGACCAGCATCAAGAGCGTGCTCTTGGGCAGATGGAAGTTCGTGAGGAGGGCGTCGATGGCGCGAAAGCGATAGGGCGGCCGGATGAAGAGGCGAGTAGATCCCGAGACCTCCCCGAAGACGCCTTCATCCGAAGCCGCGGATTCGAGGACCCGGCAGCTCGTCGTGCCCACGGCGACGATCCGCCGGCCTTCGCGCCTGGCGGCGTTGAGTTGCTGGGCCGTGCTCGCGCTGAGGTGGTAGCTCTCCTCGTGCATGCGGTGATCGGCGAGTCGCGATGTCGTGACCGGCTTGAACGTCCCGAGGCCGACATGAAGCGTCACCCTGACCATCTGGACCTCGCGCCGCTCGAGACGACTGAGGACGTCCTCACTGAAGTGAAGGCCAGCCGTCGGTGCCGCGATCGAGCCCGGGTTCTCCGCGTAGACGGTCTGGTATCGTGTTCGATCCATGGCCAGCAGCGACTCATCATCGGGATCGCGATGGATGTAGGGCGGCAATGGAGGACGTCCGACGCGGTGGAGGACTTCGCCAACATCCTCTCCACCGGCAGTGCTCAAGACGCCCCGCCAGCCGCCGTCCTCCGTGCGGGACAGCAACTCGAAGTCGAGCGAGCCGCCTTCGAGATCCAAGCGCTCGCCACCCTCGAGGTGACCGCGAGCCCGAACCAGTGCCGTCCAAAGATCGCCGTCACTGCCGGTCAGGAGCAGCTCGACCTTGCCCCCCGTTTGCCTGCGCTGTCCGAAGAGCCGCCACGGCTCAACCCGGCTGTCGTTGAAGACAAGGACATCCCCGGCGCGAAGCTCACCGATGAGGTCGGGAAACTGGCCGTGCTCGATCCGGCCCGTCCGACGATCGAGTCGGAGGAGCCTCGATCCCTCTCGCCGATCCGCCGGAACTTGGGCGATCAGCTCGCGCGGAAGCTCGAAGTCGTAAGCGTCGAGGTGGTCCAGCGGCGCCTCATTCGGCGACTGCGATCGTTCACTCACCAAGCCGCTACTCCGTCCCCGGGAATGAGGTCGGATAGAGAGCCGTTGCGGGAGATGCTATTCTCTGCGTCCTTTTCTCCAAGGCCCGATCTTCCGAACACGTGTGACGATGGCTAGTTGGCAGGTCGCCGCTCTCGGCGCGTATCTTACCATTCTCGGACTTCTGTCCATCTACGGGCTGCACCGCTACCACCTGATCTGGTTGTACTACCGGCATCGGCGGCGGCGGGAGCTCTCGCCTCCCGAAACGACCTCGACTCCCCGCGTCACCGTTCAGCTCCCCTTGTTCAACGAGGCCTGTGTCGCCGAGCGACTGATCGATGCCGTCGCCGCACTCCGCTACGCGCCTGGGCGCCTCGAGATCCAGGTCCTCGACGACTCGACCGATGACACGCGGGACTTGGTCGCCCGGAAAGTGGCCGAGCTTCGAGCGACAGGTGTCGACATCGTCCATCTCCACCGAGAAAACCGCCTCGGGTTCAAGGCCGGGGCACTCGAAGCGGGCCTCGCCCAGGCGAGCGGAGAGCTGATCGCGGTCTTCGACGCTGATTTCGTTCCGGAGTCGGACTTCTTGCTCGCGACCGTGCCGTTCTTCGAGAACGCCGACATTGGCATGGTCCAGACTCGTTGGGGTCACCTGAACGCTCCGTTCTCCCTCCTCACCCGCGTCCAGGCGATGCTGCTCGATGCCCACTTCATCTTCGAGCACTTTCCTCGCAACCGGGGTGGCCGCTTCTTCAACTTCAACGGGACCGCTGGCGTCTGGCGACGCCGGTGCATCGAGGAATCGGGGGGCTGGCAGCACGACACCCTGACCGAAGACCTGGACCTTTCCTACCGGGCCCAACTCCAAGGCTGGCGCTTTCTCTTCCTGCCCGATGTGGTCGCCCCTGCCGAGCTCCCAATCGACATGGCCGCTTTCAAGAGCCAGCAACATCGGTGGGCCAAGGGCTCGGTGCAGACCGCGATGAAGCTGCTTCCGAAGATCTGGGCGAGCGAGCATCCACTGCGCGTGAAGCTGGAGGCGACGTTTCACCTCTCTGCCAACTTCGCTTATCTGCTCGTGCTGCTGCTCTGCCTGCTGATGCCGCTCGTCTCCAAGATTCGGTTGGAGCACGCGACGGGCTGGGTCAGCGCGGGCATCGACGTGTCGATCGCCATCGCGGCCTTCGCGTCAGTGCTGTTCTTCTACAGCTTGTCACAGAGCGTCCTCTATCCCCGCTGGTGGGCTCGCCTGATCTACTTGCCTGCGCTGCTGTGTATCGGTGTCGGGCTCTCGATCAACAACGCGCGGGCCGTCTTCGAGGCGTTGTCTCGAAAGCAAGGCCACTTCGTGCGGACCCCCAAGCACCACGTGGTCGGACGCCAAGCCTTCTCGCCACGGTACCGCGCTCGAACGAGCTGGCAGATCGCGCTCGAGCTCACGATGGCCGCCTGGTGCGGGATGGCTCTCGCACCTGCGATTCGCGGTCACTACTGGCTCCTCGCCGCGTTCGTGAGCATCTTCCTCGTCGGCTTCGCCTGGGTCGGTGGCAAGTCCGCCATCGAAGGCGTCCGCTCCCGCGCGCTGGCCACCGCCTGACCAACGGTGGCTCTTCTCGTCTGCTCGAGAAGGGGGTTGACAACCTTCTACATCTGTAGCAGGCTCTTTGACAGTTGTAGAAGAAAGGTCAGCCGTGAAGCTCAGTGACGCCGAGTGGAAAGTGATGCAGGCCCTGTGGGAAGGCTCTCCGGCCTCCGCCCGAGACGTCTTGGAGCGTGTGGGCGACGAGACGGAGTGGGCATATACGACCGTGAAGACTCTTCTCACTCGGCTGCGGGACAAGGGAGCGGTCAGCGAGGACAAGCGCTCGAACACGGGGTGGTACGTCCCGCTGCTGAGCCGACAGCAGGCCAGACGCTCAGCGCTGCGCTCCTTGGTCGACAAGGCATTCGACGGGACGTTCGGCTCGCTCGTCCACCATCTCATCGACACCGAAAGCCTCGATGCTGCCGAGAAGAGGCGGCTTCGTGACTTGCTCGACTCCCTCGACGGAAAGAGCGAGCCATGACACCGATCTCCCAGATGTCGGATTCGGTCTGGGCCTGGCTCTCGACCCACTCCATCGTGATCGGGCTCATCGGCGGGCTCGCGATGCTCGCCGAGCGCCTCGCCGCCAAGGGTCGTCTGCCCATATGGCTGACCTGGGCCATCTGCTGCTCCCTCCTGCTCCTTTGGCTTCCTTTGCCCGGACCGGTTCCGTCGATCACCGACACGGCTTTCATTCCATCGAGACCGACACCAGTCATGGGCGGCCAGCCCGAGGAAAGCACTTCCCTGGTTTGGGTCGGACTGTGGCTCCTCGGCTGGCTGATCGTCTCCAGCTACTTCACGCTGCGCTGTCGATGCCAGCGCCGCGCACTGTGGAGCGAGTCGCGACCCGTCGACGCCACGAGTGCTCGAGAGATCGAAGTCGTCGTGCAGCAAATCGGCTTGCGCCGATCTCCCCGCGCGCGCACCTCTTCATCGCTATCGACACCGTGCGTTCTGGGTGGATTGCGCCCGGTCCTCTTGCTGCCGAGCAGCTTCGCCGGCGAAGAAGAGGCCAGCCGCCAGCACATGCTCCTGCACGAGCTGATGCACCTCAAGCGCCGCGATCCTGCGATCGCCTGGATTCAACGCCAGATTCTCATGGCAGGATGGTTCCATCCGGCCCTGTGGTGGGTGGGCCGTCGCCTTCAAGGGCTCCGAGAGATCCATTGTGATCAAGACGTCCTCGAGATCGTGCCATGCGGCGCGTCGTATCGCTCGACCCTGATCGCTCAGGCGCGACGTGCTCTCGATGTCCCGACCTTCGGGTTGGGCTTCAGAGGGCGCGACCTCGGTCACAGGCTCCAGCACCTCTTCGATCGGCGTCCGCGGCGAGCGCTCTCCCGTCGATTCGGTCCACTGGCGGCGCTCGCGCTCTGGCTGGCTTTCGCTCCGCACGCTCCTGCTTCGGAAGTGGATTCACCCGCTCCGGATCGTCCCCCCGAATCGAGCCAGGTCACGACCGCCCCGAAAGCACCTCCATCAACAGACGGTTGCCTGAGGCTCCGCTACCGTGTCTATGCCGCGATGGCTGCCAAGGCGGCCGCCGACCGCGGCGAATGACGCTCTTCCCATGCAAGCCCACTCTCAACACCAAGGAGACTCTGTCCCATGAGTCGAATCTTCGCCTTCCTCGCCGGCGTCGCCGTCACCGCAACTCTGACCTTGGGCATCGGCACTGCCTTCTCTCAAGACGGTCAAGAGCCGTCTTCGGAAGAGATGGCCAAGATGATGCTGCAGGCCGAGAAGTACACGAAGCCCGGACCGCACCACGAATGGCTCGGCCAGCTAGTCGGTAGCTGGGAATCGGAGACGCGCCTCTTCATGGGCAATCAAGCCACGCCACCCGAGAAGGGCACGACCGAGATCAGTTGGCTCATGGAAGGCCGGTTCCTGAAGATGGAAGGCCACGGCAGCCTGATGGGCATGCCGATGGACTCCTTCTACATCCTCGGTTACGACAACTTCAAGCAGAGCTACGTCACCTGCGCCGTCAACTCGATCGAGACCGCGCTGCGGACTTCCGAGGGAGACATCGATCCTCGCACCGGCGCGCTGATCGCCTACGGCACCATCGACGAGTACCTCACGGGCGAGCACGACAAGATGGTGAAGTACGTCTATCGCTTGCCGTCCCCTGACAAGCTGGTGATCGAAGTTCACGATCTCCCGATCGGCGAGACCGGCACCAAGGTCATCGAGATGACGTTCAATCGGAAGAAGTGAGCTGCGGCGAGCGAGCGGCTGAGCCGCTCGCTCACTTTTCCCCAGACAAACTCGCCAGCACGGCCAGTAATCGCGGGATGAAGCGCTCGGGCACCTCGATCATGGGATAGTGGCCTGTTCCCTCCATCAGCTCCACCGACAGGCTGCCATACTGCCGATTGGACTCGAGGCGCGTCTCGGGTGCCCGGGGTGGCTGGGCATTGATGCAATGAACGGGGACGCCGGCGCGCTTCAACAGGCCGGGCAAGTCGAGAGTGCTGTAGCTCTCGAGCAAGGCAACCGCGGCTCGATGGTCGGTCGTGCAAGCTTGCCGAATGACCCGATCGACTACCGCGGGCTCGAAGTCAGCCGGAAACATCGAGCGGACGGCCTCGGTCATCGTGCCCTCGAAGTCGCCTTCATAGCTCTCGACCAGGGTCGAGATCATCTCAGGCGGCGGGACCATCTCCACGTCGTGGAGCGTATCGATGGCGACGACGCCGACGACTCGTCCGTCGAGTAGCGGAACTGCCCCGAGCGCGACCGGTCCACCCATCGAGTGACCGACCAGGACGATCTGCCCCTCGGGCACCACGTGCTCGACGACGGCTTCGACATCGCGGGCCAATACAGGGATCGACCAAGCTTCGCGATTCGCCCCGGACTCGCCGTGTCCCCCGAGATCGAGCGCCACGACTCGATATCGTTCGGCGAGCGCCTCGATCGAGCCATTCCAGAACCGCCGGTTGCAGCACCACCCATGAATCAGGACCACCGTGACGTCGCCTTCGCCTCGCTCTTCGAAGGCGAGCGCGACGCCGTCGAAGCTCGGCACCAGAACGCTTTCGACTTGGTCGCCCCGATCCGAAGGTGACTGGCAGCCGAGCAGGAAGCCCAGGACCCAGCACGCGACGATCACGCGCCCGATCGGTTGATCTCCTCGGTCTTCGTAAGGACCAGCTTCCCGAAGGTCCGTCATGATCGGCTCCTTCATTTCTCGAGCCTGACTCCACTCGGGCCACTCCGTGGAGACCCGATCGGCCCCAGCTTCCAATCGAGGAGCGCCAGGACGGCGACCGAAATCAGCTCTGCCCAACGCACCCACGACTCCTCCACCCAGCCGGCCCCTGTTTCCTGCAAGACCAAGGCTCGATACGACAGGACGATCAGGCCCGACAGGGCGAGGCCCGATCGTAACGGATGAAAGCAGAGCCACGGCAGGATCCAGGTGAGATACCAAGGATGCAGCGTCGGCGTCAGCAGGACGAAGCTTCCGAGGATCCAGAGTGCGGCGAGAGTAATCTCGTGACGCCTTCTGGCAACCCACACGGCGACAGCCAGCACCGAGACCGCTGCGAACCGGCGCGCCCAGGCGGCCGCGAATACCTCATGCACGCCCGGATGGGCGCCGGGATCCTTCAGCTTCGACAAGGCCTCGAAAGCCTCGAATGGCACGGCGAACAAGAGATCGTTGAAGCGCCAGTGTGTCGTGTACTGATCGAAGGCGTGGAACAGCCCACCCGGCTCGGTGGTCCATGGAACACCGAGCCAGTACGGCAATGCGAGGACCGCCAGACCCGGAGCGACGGCCAGCACTCGCCCGCGTTCTCGCATCCAGAAGATCGGTAGGAACAGCAGCGGCAGGAGCTTGGTCGCGATTCCCGCGGTGAGCGCCGAGATGGCCGTCCAACTCAGCGACCGTTCGAAAGCGTAGAGCGCAAGCACCGTCAGCGCGACACCGATCGAGTCCGCGTGCCCGGCGTATGCGAACTCGACGATGACCAGGGGATTCCACCACCAGATCAAGGACCAGGCGAGGGGATGTCTCCGCTCCGACAGCCACCAGAGCAGGAGGACACCGGTCGCGAGATCCCCGGCGAGGGACAACAGCTTGAAGGTGGTCACTCCTCCGCCTGTCCATGCGCCGAAGCGAAAGAGCCATTGCAGCACCGGCGGGTAGATCGCCGAGATCTCAGGGTGATTGATGTTGGGATGAATGTCCTCGTCCCGCAGAGATGCGAGCTCGGGATCGTCGGGCGCCAGTACGTACGGATTGAAGCCCGCGAGCTGGACGCGGCCTTCCCAAACGTAGCGATAGATGTCGTCGCTCGTTCTCGGATCACAGAGGAAGGGAACGATGCGGGCCAGGAGCCCGAAGCCGACGATGAGCCCGATCAGCGTTTGCCTCGAGAGTACCGACCGGATTCCCATCCGCAGGGTGAGCGCCAAGATGAGCCAGCCTGCCGCGACGGCGGAGAGTCCAAACGCCGCGTCGCCAACATTCGAAGGATCGAAGACGAGAGCTCCGGAGCTCGTAGCGAGCCCGAAGCACACTCCCGAGACGATCCAACCGAACGATCCCAGTCGCCCCGGAGAAGAGGCCTCTCCGATCTCGTTCCGAGGATGCGGTTGCTTGGGAGCCATGTGAATCACTCGCCAGTCCGGTGGCCGGGTCACTGCCCGGCTCTGGGAACGCTCCCTCAGCTCGACAGCTTCGAAATCAAAGCACATCCAGGCTCGAGGCCGATGACCAGAGCTCGCGCGATGCCTCACTGTTTCTCGGCACCGGTGTCTCGTCAAGGCGAAGCCGCTGACTCACCGCGAGTCGAAGTACCGCGAGACGAGGGCGTCGTAGCGTGGATCCCAGCGTGTGCGGTGAGTGACCGAGGCCGCACTCGCTTGGGATGCTCTCGGTGCTTCGCCGGCGGCCCGAAGAGTCTCCTGGGGGGACGATGGCGAGGGTGCGCCGCTGCCTTTCGCTCCCGGCGCATCGGGACCATCCGTCAAAGCACTCATCGCGTCGCGGAGCTGCTTCGCGGCTTCGTCACCCGGGCCGAGCTCACCGAGCCTTTCGCGGACCCGCTCATTCGCCTCCCGGCGCAGTTCCTCGAGCTGATTCGAGGTGAGACCGTCGGACGCTGCCAGCCTGGCGAGGGTTCGTAGTGAGACCTGAAGCTCTCGAGACCCGTCGGAGTTGGCGGACGACTCGATGGCCGCGGCCGCCTTCTCGAGGCGGGCCACCACGCCTGCGGAGCTCACCGCTGCGGCTTCACTGGCACGACCGCCGCTGGAGTCATCTCCCGTACTCGCAGCGACCCAGGACAGGCCCAGACTTGCGAGACTCAGCAATACTCGCCGCCAGGGCAGCTCGCCCCAGCGTGTCTCGACGGTCTCAACGCAGGCCTCGAGCTGCCGGGCGATCACTTCGGCGAGCCCGTCAGAGAGTGGCTCCGTCAGTGTTGCACATCGATCTTCGGCACCCGCGAGACGGTCGAGCTCCCGGGACAGGTTGAGGTCGTTCCCGGCGAGCCAATAGCTCGTGAGCCACCCAATCACGATCAGGGCCGACACCACAACCGCGGTCGGGCCGAGCGGCGGATCCCCCAACCAGCACCAGAGGGCCCAGGCGAACAAGACGAACGGGGCGAAGCGGCAGGTCTGGCGCGTGGCCTCTTTCACATGAAGCTGGCGAAGGAGGTGCCTGGCCTTCGGTCCCAGCGATCGTCGTAGCGTGCGGATCCTCGCGCTCACTTTCCGCCGACTTCGTCGCCCTCGTCCTGCTTCTCGTCGTCACCTTTCTTCCTCGGCGCGCGGAGCTCGACGATGACATCGGTTCCGACCTCGGGAAGGAGCTTGGGATTGGCGAACCAGATGTCGTCGTACCCACCGTCTCGGAGCGGATTGACGAGGATCGAGTTCCGGACCTCGAACTGGTAGATCGAGATGATGTTACGCTCGAGATCCGCGATGAACACTTCGCCGGCGCCCGGCTCCACCTCGACGAACCGGGAAGCGATGTAGACCCAACCCGTCTTCGGCATGGGCCCTTCGGTAACGGCGTTGAGGATGCACTCCTCAGCCCGGTGCCGCTTCTCTTGGGCGTCCGCGTTCCAAGTGAGGAAGATCTCGAGCTCGTCACCTTCGGGGGGATAGATGTGATAGAGGGGCTCACCGGCCTTCAGCTCCTCTTCGGACGGAGGCGGGTCCTTCTTCACGTAACGGACGTTCTCGCCCTGTTTGAGACCGAGTGCCTTGATCGCGGCATTCAGGCTGCTCGGCTGGATGCCCGATATGAGCAGACTCTCGTGCGTGGCGCCACCCGGACCGACGAGGAGGTACTCGGCGGGACCTCGATCCATACAGATCTTGGCGTCGAAGCGAATGACCTTCTCATCGAGGTCGATTCGGATTCCCTGACCGGAGAGCTCCTCCATGAGAGCCTTCTTCGCCTGAGCGATCGCTTCCTGGGCGGTGGGGGCCTTCTTCCCCTCGTCACGTTTCTCTTCGTCTTCTTGAGCAGCGGCGAGGGGAGCCAACGCGAGCACAGTCACCAGCACCGAGAAGGTGAAGCGAGACATGGGATCTTTCTCCTCTGACAGGGCAGGTTCATCCGAACCCGGAGAGTAACGCCGCTTGTAGTCCATGGTTCATCCTGCCTGCACGGCTACCCAATGCAAACGGGCCGGTCTCTCATCGAGAGACCGGCCCGCGCATGGTATCGATTCAGAATCTTCGAGCGATCAGTCGCCTTCGTTCTCCGAGTCACTGCTCGAGACACCAGAGGGGATCTTCTCCTCCTCGTATTCAGGCACGAAGCTGAGCTCGTTGCCGGCGACGATGACCTTGATCTGGCTCTGGCCCTCGAAGGATCCGCGCAGGATCTCCTCGGCCAGCGGGTCCTCGATGAGCTTCTCGAGGGCGCGCTTGAGCGGGCGTGCGCCGTACTGCTGGTCGAAGCCGCGGTCGATGATGAACTTCAGTGACTCGTCGGTCAGGTCGAGCGAGATGCCGCGATCGGCGAGGCGCTCGCGGATATGCTTGAGCTCGATGTGGATGATCTCTTCCATGTGCCTCCGCTCGAGCGGACGGAAGAAGATCACATCGTCGAGTCGATTGAGGAACTCGGGACGGAAGAACCGCTCGATCTCACCCTGGATCAGGGTCTTGATGTTCTCGGCTCCACCCGTGTCGTCCGGAGCCCCGCCGGCCGAGCGACCGAAGCCGAGAGTGCTCTTGTTCTTGAGCAGGTCGGCACCGACGTTACTGGTCATGATCAGTATGACGTTCCGGAAGTCGACGTGACGACCGAAGGAGTCGGTCAATCGACCCTCCTCCATGATCTGGAGGAGCATGTTGAAGATGTTCGGGTGCGCCTTTTCGATCTCGTCGAGCAGCACCACCGCATAGGGACGGCGGCGGATCTTCTCGGTGAGCTGACCGCCCTCTTCGAATCCGACGTATCCCGGAGGCGCGCCGATGAGCTTGGAGGCGTTGTGCTTCTCCATGTACTCGGACATG
>JAVJTD010000536.1:0-1575 GCA_040219065.1 Planctomycetota bacterium | reverse complement strand
CTCCCTGCGCCGCCTCGACGACCTGCAGAGAGGTCGACTGCGGCGTGCTCGGTCGCTTTCCTTGCATCCATGGGCATCTTCGACGCCTCGCGACGATGTCTCGTGAGATATCCGGGCTAAAGCAATGTTCCCGCCGCGAGCCAGCCCGGTGCGCCCGTCAAGCCACCTCCAGGATGCGAGCCGCTGCCGCCGAGGATCAGGCCTTCGATCGGTGTCGTGTAGTGCGCGCAATCGATCACCGGCCGCAGGAACAGGAGCTGATCGAGGGCGTGCTCGCCGTGGTACAGATGACCCCCTGTCAATCCGTATTCGCCCTCGAGGTCGGCGGGTGACAGCACCTGGCGCGCGACGATGCGCTCCTTCAGCTTCGGGGCGTGCTCGGCGAGGACATCGATCACGCGGTCGCCGAAGGCCTGCTTCTTCTCGTCGGTCCAGCCGCCTTCGAGATCGTAGGGCGCGTAGTGCGCGAGGATCGAGACGATGTGGTGACCCTTTGGAGCCAATCCAGGAGTCTCGATCGTCGGGACGGACACATCGAGGATCGGGCGCTCGGAGCATTGGCGGTACTTCACCGCGTCGAAGGCGCGCTCGAGGTCATCGACGTCCTCTCCCGTGCGCAGCCTTTCGATCCGCTCACCAGAATGGTGCCGCAGCTCGAGAGGTCCGGAGAGGGCGAGGTGTACCTTGGCCGCGACACCGCGGACACGGTAGTTGGTCAGGGCTTGGGCGAGGTCGGCGTCGACATCGGCCGGGTGGAGCAAGTCGAGGATCGTGCGCTTCGGATCGGTGGTCGACAGGACGAACGGCGCCTCGACGGGCTCACCGTTCTCGAGGACGACGCCGTGCACCCGGCCGTTCTCGATTCGAATGCGCTGGACGGCGGCGCTCGTGCGAATCTCGGCGCCGGCCTTCTCGGCGGCGGATCGAAGCGCCGCGGCGATGGCCGCTGGGCCACCGGACACGGCGCGTCCACGAGTGAGCTCCTCGAGGAGGAACGTCGTCGTGGAGCCGGCCGACCAGGGGCCCATCCACGTGCCGAGCAATCCCGGTGCGGCGAGCAGCGCCTGGAGATGACGGGACACGAAGCGCTCACCGAGCCAGTCGGCGAGGCACATCGGCGCGACGCGCAGCACCTCGATCATCACCTCGGAGCCCAGCCGCCGAAGCGCCCAGCCTTTCTTGGCGAGGCGGAACAGCTCGGAGAGATCGGGTGTGGCGACCTCGGGTGGTGGCTCGAGCGTGAGCTCTCGAGCGAGAGGGCGCAGCTTGTCGAGGAGCGCGCGCCACTGGCGCCAGGCCTCGACATCGGCAGGGGAGTGGTCCTTCAGCGCGCGCTCGGTCGCTTCGTCATCCGGGCCGACGCGCAGCCCAGGCCCCTTCTGGGAAGGGCCGACCACGGCGGCCGATTCCTCGCGCCAGCTCAGGCCGTGCGAGGTGAGATCGAGGCTGCTCGCGATGCTTTTCCGAAAGCGATCGGTGTCGTGGAGGAGACCGGGAACGGTGTAGCCCTCGCGATAGCTCGGCACACGCAGCGCGTAGCCGCTCTACTTCAGTCGTGCGTTGCTGCAACGTTTG
>JAVJTD010000535.1:0-2070 GCA_040219065.1 Planctomycetota bacterium | reverse complement strand
GTGAAAGACGAGGTGATGCGCTCGGCAAGTAGACGTGATGCCGAGTGACAGCCCTCCGCGCGCAGGAGTCGAAACGACGCTCCGAATCGAAGGTGCCGCCGCAGGTCGGCTCGTCCCTTACTCATCACTTCACGGGCACGGCCGATCACGCCGTGTCGCCCGGATTGAATCACACGACCCTCTCGCCAGGGACCCGCGCGGGCTCTGATCGCTGATCGAGGATCTACCGCCCCACCGCCGCTACCACCGGCATCGTCCACATCTCCAGGCGCTCTTCCTTCTCGACCTGAAAGCCGCTCGCCTCGAGCGTCTTCTTCACGTCGATCGGGCGGCAGTCGACGATGTGCGGGAAGTGCTGGTGCATCCACTGGTAGCCGCGCTCCAGCAGGCTCTCGTGCTCGCCGGACGCCACCTTCGCCATCGAGACGACGGCCAGCTCGGCGCCCGGCTTCAGGACGCGGCGGATCTCCTTCAGGACCTTGGCCATGTCGTCCTCGGAGAAGAGCTCGAGCGTGAAGGACAGGAACGCGCCATCGAACTGGTCGTCCTCGAAGGGCAGCTCTCTCGCATCGCCGAGCGTCAGCATCACCCGGTCCATCAGACCTTCCTTCTCGAGCTTGCCTCGAGCTACCTCGCGCATGCCCTCGGAGATGTCGATCCCGACCACCTCGCCGCTCGCCCCTACCTTCCGGGCGAGCTCGATCAGGGTGTTGCCCGTCCCGAAGCCGAGCTCGAGAATGCGTTGGCCGGGCTGAACGGCGAGGAGCGCTTCGCCCTTTTCGCGCGCGGCGCGCTCGCTCGAGTCCGAGAGCAGATCGTAGGCATGGGCGATCCGATCGTAGAAAGCGCGATTGTCCGAGCTCATCGTTCCCTCCCGCGGCGGCCTTGATGGATTGAAGGTGCCGCTCATTCTGCAGGAGGTCGATCGGGAAGCCGAGTGAATTCGGCGCTCCAAGCACGCAGTGCCCGCTGATTTCGCTGATTCGAGAGACGCTCTCCCGGCTAGAATCGGACCAGGCTCGAAGTCGAGTCGACCCGCGACACAGAGCCAGTGGTTGGAGACACTCGTGACCGTCGCTTCCGTTTTCAAATATCTCGGCCTGGACACGGGCCGTCGCCGCCCGACCGAACGAGACCTGATCGAGAAGGTCCGAGAGGGCCTCCCGCTCGATAAAGTGAGGGCGTTTCTCGACGACTGGCAGCTCACTCGAGAAGAGCTGCATCGGAACCTCCACGTCTCGCGGTCGGCTTGGTCCCGAAAGGGGCGGAATCAGCGCCTGAACCAAGCCCAATCTGAGAGGATCATGCGCCTGGTCGAAGTTCTGGCACTCGCGGTCGAGGTCCTCGGATCAGAAGAGCTCGCTGTCCGTTGGCTTCGCGATCCGAATCGCGCCTTGGGCAACGAGTGCCCGATGGCATTGCTCGACACGGATACCGGAACGCGCTGGGTGGAGGCCGTACTGCTGAGGATCGAGCACGGCATCTACTCTTGAGGGTCTTTCGCATCTGCAAGAAGAAGCATGCCGGCACCGCCTTCTCGGGTATCGGCTCGGAACTGGTCTCAGGTCGTTGGCACGAAGCGGGGTCGAGAGTCGTGTACTGTTCGACCGCGCTGTCGTTGGCCACGCTCGAGATCCTCGTTCACGCCCCTCCGGAGCTCTTCAATATCCCCCATGTCTGGTTCGAAGTCTCGATCCCGGACCGCATTCTTACCGAAGAGGTCTCACTCACCACGTTGAGCAAAGGATGGGTTGAGTACTCGGCACCGGAAGAGACTCGAAGCCTCGGTTCCGAGTGGCTCAAGAGGCGTTCATCCTGCGCACTCCTCGTACCCTCGGTCGTGATTCCGCATGAGCGCAATTGCCTACTGAATCCAGATCATCCGGACTTCGATCGACTGCAGATCTCCAAGGCACAAACATTTCGGTTCGACTCGAGGCTCCAGAAGCCCTAGCCCGGATATCTCACGAGACATCGTCGCGAGGCGTCGAAGATGCCCATGGATGCAAGGAAAGCGACCGAGCACGCCGCAGTCGACCTCTCTGCAGGTCGTCGAGGCGGCGCAGGGAG
>JAVJTD010000530.1:0-28454 GCA_040219065.1 Planctomycetota bacterium | reverse complement strand
GACGGGAGAGCCCTCGAGCGTCGGACGGCCCGCCGGCGTGGAGATCAGCCTCTCGCGACCTCTCCGAGGGACGAGGTCTAACGTCTGACAGAGATTTCTGCCTACTGTGGTACAATTCCGCGTCTCGTCGGACGAGCGACGACACGAAGTGAATGGGTCAGGAGTGATCGATGATCGATGAGGCCTTGTTGCAAGTGATGAGGTGCCCGGCCGACCTGGGCGAGCTCGAGGACAAGGACGAGGTGCTTCGTTGCAAGTCGTGCGGACGCCGCTATCCGGTCCGGGACGGCATCCCGATCATGATCGTCGACGAGGCGGACGGCGTCACGTCGAGCCAGGACGCATCACCCAAAGAGTCTGCTCAATCGTGAGTTGTACGCCTTCCGCCGGCTCAGCTCGGGGGTTGACACGCCAGGCGCCCTTCTCTACAACGCCCGACCCGATTCTCGCCGCGCTCCTCGCTGGCAGCGGTGGATAGGCCAGTCGCTCAGTCAGGAGCTGCGACGTGAGCTCGTTCGCGATCATCTCGGATCTCCACAGCAACACCGAGGCGCTCGAAGCCGTCTTCGCGGACATCCGGCGAATGGGCATCGAGGATGTCGTCTGCCTGGGGGACGTCATCGGCTACGGTCCGAACCCGCGCGAGTGCATCGACCTCTTGCTGCAAGGGCCCAAGCTCTTGCACTGCATTCGGGGGAATCACGAGGAGGCCCTCCTCGATGAGAGCAGCGCGACGGAGTTCAACGACAAGGCCCGCTCGGCCCTCGATTGGACGCGCGATCAGCTCAGCAGCGACGCCTTCCCCTGGGAGACGAACGAGAGGTACTGGAACTTCATCGGCGGCCTCCCCGAGCGGGCGGATCTCGAAGACAACCTCTTCGTCCACGGCTCGCCCCGCGATCCGATCCGCGAGTATCTCCTGCCCAGGGACTCGCAGAAGCCCGAGAAGATGCGCATCCTCTTCGAGCGCATGGATCAGCCCAAGTGCTTCGTCGGCCATTCGCACGTACCGGGTATCTATACGACCGGTGGCGAGTACTACCATCCCAGCGACCTTCAAGGCGGCACCTACCGCTGCAACGGGGAGAAGACGCTGGTCAACGTCGGCTCGGTCGGGCAGCCTCGGGATGGAGACGTGCGCGCGAGCTACGTGACCGTTAGCGGGGACGAGATTCGCTTCCACCGCGTCGAGTATGACTTCCGGGCGGTCATGAAGAAGATCTACGACACCAGCGGCCTCCCCGATTACCTGGCCGATCGTCTCGAGAAGGGACGCTGAGGGAGCCCGATTTTGGGCTTCAACGTCACCGAGACCCTCCCTATAGTGACCGGCTTTGGCACGCGTTCCGACTCGGCCCATGGAGTGGATCGAGGCCGCGTCCCGTCCCGCCGCCCGGATCGATTCTCCCATGGAAAAGCGGCTACTTCTCGCGATCGCGCTGACGTTCTTGGTGACCGTCTTCTGGATGCGTTACTGCGTCCCGAAGCCGCAGCCGAAACCGCCGAAGAAGGACACCGAGACCTCTCAGTTCGCAGAGGGTCAGAAGACCGGTGAGCCCGAGTCGAAGGATGGCGGCAAGGAGACGCTCGAGCCCGGAGAGGAGCCGACCCAGCCGGATCCTCAGCCGGAGCCGGTTCAGAGCGTCGAGCTGAAGACCTTCGAGATCGCGACGCCGACCCTGCAGCTCGTCCTCACCAACCAGGGCGGAGGCAGCTTGCGGGCCGCACGCCTGAAGCAGTACTACGACCAGCCCGGGCTGACGGCCGCGCAGAAGAAAGAGCCCGAGCACTGGCTCCCGCTCTTGACCTCGTCGTCGGAGGGGAAGGGCTCTTTGGTCTTCTGGGACTACAACGGAGACTACGGCCTCGACGAGAGGCTCTGGGAGTGGGACGAGCCCGAGACGAGCGACGATGGCTCGGTGAGCTATCGCTTCAAGACCTCCTTCGACGGCATCGAGGTCGTCAAGACGATCCTGGTGCCGCCCGCCGACGCCAATGGCGACGTCCCGGTCTACGACATTCGCTGCCGAGTGGCGGTGACGAATCGGGCCTACACCGGCTCGCGCCGCACTTGGAACTTCGCCCTCCGTGGTGCGGCCGGTCTGGTCGAGGAGATCGACGACCCGTTCGCCGCCTCGCGCATCCAGACGATCGCCCAGATCGTCGGCCGTGATCTCTACACCTCCGAGCTGGTGGCGCTGCCCCTCGACGAGGACGACCTCCGCAAGCGCAACACCGAGGACAATCGCCTCCTCGGCTCGGCCCTCGTCGGCAAGTACTTCACCGCAGCCCTCATCGCGGTGGACTACGATGGCGAGGTCCTGATCCTCAACTCGCCGCTGGGCAAGGAGGCGAGAGTCGTCGAGGTGAAGCCTGAGCCGTCACTCGGCTTCCCCGGCAAGCAGAAGGTCGCCAACGGCATCACCAACGTCCAGTTCTCCGTGCAGCTCCCCGAGCAGGGCGCGACGAGGGAGGCGTCCTTCCTCTTCTACGTCGGTCCGAAGGACCCCGGGATCCTCGAGGCCGCTGCCTACGATCCGATCTACTCTCTGATGGAAGAGGACTACGGCACCTACTTCGGCTGGATCACCAAGGCGCTCATCGGCATCCTCCACTTCTTCGACTCGATCGTGGGCAACTTCGGCTTCGCGATCATCCTGCTCACTCTGCTCGTGCGTGCGATCCTGTTCCCGCTCAACCGGAAGCAGCAGGTGACGATGCAGGAGTACCAGAAGAAGATGGTGGTCCTGAAGCCGAAGCTCGAGGAGCTGCGCGAGAAGTACAAGAACAACCGGCAGAAGTTCAGCCAGGAGCAGATGAAGCTCCTCAAGGAGCATCAGGCGACACCGCCCCTCGCCGGCTGCTTGCCGATCTTCTTGCAGCTCCCCGTCTTCATCGGGCTCTTCACGGCGCTGCGGGTCGACATCGACCTTCGGCATTCGCCGTTCATCCTCTGGATCCAGGATCTCTCGGCGCCCGACAAGCTGGTCGAAGGCCTCGACTTCAGCCTGCTCTTCTTCACGATGCACGACCTGAATCTGCTGCCGATCTTGATGACCGTCACCTGGATCGTGAATCAGAGCATGATGCCCAAGTCCGAGGATCCTCAGCAGCGCGCGACGCAGAAGATGATGATGATCATGCCGATCATCTTCGCCTTCATGCTGTACCGCTACGCCTCGGGCCTGTCTCTCTACATGTTCGTCGGTAGCTTGCTCGGCATCTTCGAACAGCGCGTCGTGAAGAAGACCCTCGACTCGCGCCGCGAGAAGCAGCTCGCCCAAGCGGCCGCCGCGACCTGAGGCCGCTCCCATGGACGCCGAGACGATCGTCGCGCTGTCGACCCCGGCCGGGGCGTCGGCCCGCGCGATCGTCCGGGTCAGCGGTGATCGAGCGGGAGCCGCTGTCGCCGCGATCTATCACACGGACAAGTGTGCCTGGCTCGAGGAGACCTGGCGCTCGAGTGAGGGGCAGCTCGACCTCGGGGACGGCTGGCCTCCGGTCCCGGCGACGGTCTTCGTCATGCGTGCGCCGCGCTCCTACACCCGCGAGGACGTCCTCGAGCTTCACGTCCCCGGCTCGCCGCCCGTCATCTCGGCCATCCTCCGGAGGCTCTGCCGCGAGAGTGGCGTTCGCCTCGCCGAGCCGGGCGCGTTCACGCGGCGAGCCTACCTCTCGGGACGAATCGACGCGACGCAGGTCGCCGCAGTGCTGGACTTGGTCCGGAGCCGTCACTCGAGCACCGCTCGCTCTGCAGCCTCGGTCCTGGATGGTGAGCCCCATGGCGAGCTCGAGGCGCTGAAGGCCGCGCTCGTCCGGTTGGTCGCTCGGCTGGAGGCCTACCTCGACTTCACCGACGACGACGCGGCCCAGCTCTCGACGGCTGAACTGGAGAAGGACCACCGCGAAGCGCTCGAGCGCTGCCTCGGATGTCGCGGCTCACTGGACGTCCGCTCGCGCGATGAAGCGGTGCGGATCGCCCTCGTCGGCCGTCCCAATGCCGGCAAGACGAGCCTCTTCAATCGGTTGACCGGAGGGCGAGCGCTCGTCTCGGAGACGCCGGGGACGACTCGGGACGTCGCCGAGGAGAGCGTGGAGCAGGACGGCCTCCGCTTCGTGCTGCTCGATACCGCCGGCCTGCGAGAGACCGACGACGTCCTCGAGTCCCGGGCCGGCGAGCTCGCCCGGCGTGCGGCCGGGGCGGCGGATCTGCGCTTCGAGGTGATCGATGGCTCACAGATGCCGGATGACGATGTGCCCGCGGACTGGCGGACGGACGTGTTGATCGTCAACAAGATCGACCGCAGCCCCGGCCTCGATCGGGCGGCGCTCACGCATCGCGCCGGTGGCCGGCCGATGGCGCTGGTCTCCGCCGTCACCGGGGAAGGTGTGGAGGAGCTCTTGGACATCGCTCGCCGGCTAGCCGAGTCCGGACGCGTCGATCGCAGCGCCTCGAGCTGGCTCCTCGCCGCCGGTCATCGGGACACCCTGGACCAATTGGAAGCAGCCCTCGTGCGCGCAGGTGATCGAATGAAGGAAGACGGCGCCTCCGAGCTGGCCGCCTTCGAGCTGAGAGAGGCACTCACCCACCTCGAAGCCCTCGGCACCCCCGTCCGCCACGACGAGATTCTCGATGTTCTATTCGGTCAATTCTGCATCGGGAAGTAGTGGATCGGCCGGTAACGGCGATGTCTATGGCGGGTACCATCATTGTGTCATGTCGAGCTCATTCGACGCCCGAATCCATCAAGGCGAATGCGCATGGAGTTAATTTTCACTCGATGCGTTGACAGGCTCGCCAAGAAGTTTCTAGGCTGGGGACCTAGCCGCGAAAGATCTTCAATTCGAGAGTGAACTTGTTTCGGGGAACTACCGCATGAAGACGACCAACTCTGAGAGTCTGTCCACGGTCCACGGTCCACGGTCCACGGTCCGGATTCTGCTCTGCGCTTCGGTGCTGTTGGTGCTGGGTGCCCCAGCCCTGACCCAGACGCTCAGTGATCGCTCGGTCTACCTGAACAATGAAAACGGGCAGCATGACCCGGAGCTTCAGGAGGCGTATCAGGACGCAGGCGGTCACGTCTACAACGGCATGCTGTCGGGCCTGAACAGCGGCACCACCTGGGATGTCTCGGAGATATTGTCAAATGTTGTGGATGGAGGATCTGGGATCAGGCGGCTTCTACCCTGATGCCGTCCTTGAAAACGACGCCGTTGATGACGTCTCCGAGAAGCTGGTGACCGTTGAGTTTTCGCCAGTGTTTCTCCGCTGACTGGGCGAGCTTGAAGACCATCGTCAGGCAAGCGACTCGTGAGCCTGAGCCCTTGGTTCTTTTGGTGCGCAGACGTAGTGTCGCGAATGTCGACTCGATCGGATTCGTGGTTCGCAGGTGCTTCCAGTGCTCAGCCGGAAAGTCGTAGAAGGCCAAGAGCTCCTCTTCGTCCTTGGTCAAGCACTCGACGGCCTTTGGGTACTTGGCTCCGTACTTCTGCTCGAACAGGGCAAGCGCTTTCTCGGCCTCCTGGCGCGAATCAGCCATCCAGACGTCGTGAATCTGATCCTTGGCACGCGGTTGCACGCTCTTAGGAAGCTTGCTGAGGACGTTCGCCGTCTTGTGAACCCAGCAGCGCTGAGAGCGGGTGTTGGGCAGGATCTTCTCCTTGGCTGCCCAGAAGCCAAGAGCACCATCGCCGATGGCCAGCTCGGGATCGTCGGAGAGTCCTCGCGCCTTGAGGTCCAAGAGGAGCTCGGTCCAGCTCTGCTCGTCTTCGCGGATCCCGTCCTGGATCGCGACGAGCTCTTTGGTGCCGTCTGCCAGGGCTCCGATGACGACCAGGACGCATTGCCGTTCGCCTTCGAGGCGAATGTTGAAGTGGACGCCGTCGACCCAGATGTAGGCGTAACGCTTGTCCGCCAGCGAGCGACGGGCCCAGTCGGCGTACTCGGCTTTCCAGATCTCCTTGAGTCGCACAACGGTCGTTGGCGACAAGCTTGCGGTCTTCACGCCCGTCAGCTTCTCGAGAAACTCGGAGAAGTCGCTCGTAGAGATGCCCTTGAGGTAGAGCCAGGGGATGAGGTCCTCGACGTTCTTCACACGCCGGAGGTACGGCGGGATGATCTTGCTGGTGAAACGCATCCGCTCGCCGTTTTCATCGACTCTTCGATCGTTGACGCGAGGCTGCCTCACCTCGACCGGACCCACCCCTGTAATGATCTCCCGCTTCGGCTTGTGGCCGTTACGCACCACCAAGCGACGTCCATGCTCGTCTCGGAGATCCTGGTAGCGGGCAACGTACTCAGCGGCCTCAGCTTCGATCGCTGCCGCGAGCATGTTCTGCGCTCCGTTCCTCAGAATCTCCATCAGGAGGTCCTGCGAGACAGCCTCTGGTGACTTCAGCTCAAGCACGTTAGTTTCCATGTGGCGTACCTTCCCTCGTTGGGTTTCTGGTGTCTTGTGAATCACCAGGGTACGCCGCCTACCCCCCTCACCTCCATCCACACCTTCTGGTTATATCTCGATGCCTCGCCGACCAACTCCTGGGAGAACCCGATCGACTACACGAATATCGTCGATGCCGACCTGCTGAATGACTTCGCCTGGGATGGGAGCGAGCAGCCTGGCTCCGCGACGCTGGAAGATGGCTACAACAACCAGACTTACAATATCTCGTACAAGTATCGGCGATTCCGACTTTACGGGGCCAGTGGCGTCTTCATGTTTCCGACCAACCCGGACCTGAGCACCGACGAGCCGATTCACGTCCTGATCGAGAACACCGCCACCGGCAGCGACCTCCACACGGACTTCTACCCGACCCCTGTTCCGGCCGCGATCGGGAAGATCGCTCTTTCGGGAATCTCGAGTCGGAGCGAGGAAACCCATCGCTTCGTCGTCGTTCGCCTTTCGGGAGGACCGGGTCCCCAAGCGCTGCTGTCGAGGCTGCAGCATACCCTCCTGGCGCGGCGAGCCATCGAGATCAAGATCGCAGTCGACTACGAGTTCGAGCCTCAGCGCTACTTCCTGACAGGCGGCTCCTTCGGTACGGCTCCGACCTACCTCCTGCAGCTCGTTCACCCGGATCTCTTTCACGGCGCCGCGGGGTCCGGTTCATCCGCCGTCTGTACGCAGGCGCTCTTCGGTTACGAGAGCTTCTTCAAGTTCGGCATCAACGCGGCTGGCGAGCGGTCCGGATCGGGCGGCAACGATTCCACCATCTCGGCTTCGGGTCAATGGTACTACGATCAGATGACCAAGGTGCTGAAGGCGCACGCCGCCTCGCAGACGAGCGGTACCGGTGGCTTGGAGAACATGAGCCTTCTAGGCCGGCTAGTGCACAGGCTCAACGGTGGCTCCTGGACGGGTCCGATCATGACTCGACCGATCTTCGTCTTCGGGGGCGACGAGGACTCGACCGCCTGGCTGCACCCGTTCCGCAACGAGTTCGACGCGATCCTGAGTGCGACGGTCGGCACGGGTACGTACTCCGACTTCCTGAAGATCTGCCAGATTCCGTTCCTGGAGCACGTCATTGGAGAGGAGCCAGAGACCGTCCACCTGCATCCTAGCGTGTACCTTCCGAGCTCGAGCCTCGGTGTGCCGTCTGGATACACGACTGTCGACTGGCTCGTCGAGCGATCGGTCTACGTCGACACCTTGGGTTTCACTCAAGCCTCACATCCCTGGGACGACGGTGTTCCAGAGCCGAACGGCGTCGACGACTACCGATTCCACGAGGCGGCGCTTGCGACGCCGCCGGAGAATCCGACGAACAATAGCCTGAACATCACCTCGCTGTGGCCGGACGGCGGATCGGGAGAAGGCTATGTCGGGACGGGTATCGAGCCGGGGCTCTGTGACAACCTCTTCGTCGGCCAGCTCGATGAGGACTCGAATCTCGAGTTGATGTACGGCGAGGGCTCTGGGTTCGTGCACATCTACGAGATCCAATCCGATGGTGAAGGGGGCTGGGACATCGTTCCGGTTTGGCGAAGTCCCGACTTCGGAGGAGCCGTCACCGGGCTTTCGGTCGGTGAGTTTGCCAAGCCGTCGGGCCAGGGCGGTGGCAGCGAAATCGGCGCTGTCGCGATCACGACGGCCGGTCAGGTCTGGACGATTCGGACCTCGCTCTCGACACCAGTTGCCTACCACCTCAGCAACTGGGACTTCGCCTTGGGTGGAGAACGCGAGACACCGCTCGTCGAAGTCGGCGAGTACAGTGACTCGACGACCGTCGTCTACTTCATCGGCACCTCCTACAAGCCACGAAGCAGCACGCCGCCCACCGACGACTTGCCCAACGATTGCCAGCTCTCGAGGGTCGTCTTCGGAGATTTGACTCAGCTCTCGTCGTCGGCGACGCTCTATCAGGAGCCTTGCGACGCCTTGAACTCGCTCGAGTGGACCGGGGACGAGCTGCTCGCCACGACCTCGAGAGGTCACCTCTTCATCATCGAGGACGGTGGCACCGACTTCACGATGAGCACGCGGAACAACTTCAACTTCGGCGACTATCAGCTCATGGCGCCGAGGGTTTGCCTGCCCGTCTTCAATGACAACTACTACCTCCTGGCCGGGCAAGCGACCGACGAGCTGGGCGGGCTGACCTACAACCCGCCCCTCCGAAACGTCGTCGCGATCGCCGCGAATGGAGACCTGGTGGCGACAGCCAAGGCGATCAGCCACTTTCCACCGGACCCGGACACTACCAACGTCAACTTCTTCTGCGGCGCCGTCATCGCGAGCGATGAGGACACCTACCGCGTGGCCCTCGGTGGCGACGCGGTGTACTTCTACGATGTCGATGCGTCACTGGGCAGCGGGGTCATCAACCTGAACCAGGTCGCCGTGACTTCCTCTGTCGCTGACGCCTGGAGCCCTCGCCTTCATGCGGATTCCACCGGGGAGGACTCTTTTCCACACCTGGCCGAGAATGTGCTCAGCCTCGAGTCATTCGACATCAATCAGGGGCAGGGCGAAGCGGACACCTACCTCGCCGGAACGATCGCTCGCGGCATCGTGTTTCTCTGGGACGTCCCCGAGAGCGCGACCGGGACACTCGCGCAGAAGCCGACCGTGGTGGCCCAGCTTCAGCCCTTCATGGGGAACTTCGGGTTACAGGCCCGCGATCGTGCTGTTCCCTCGACCAACGGTCACTCTTGCGACTCGACCAAGAAGTACACCCTGAATGTGTTGCCCGTCTTCAGCTACAACCCCGACTTCGATGAAGAGGTCAGCTTCGTGGGCTTCAAGCGCGAAGAGAACGGCACGGTCTACTACAAGCTCGACGCGCTCACAGGCGAGATCCTGTGCTCCCGGCAAAGGGAGTTCTTGGCGAGGAAGTTCAATCCGGATCCACGAGACTTCAGCGGCTCGTTAGATCCATCGGAGCAGCTCGTCTCCGACGTTTTCACGAACAATACGGCCTCCGTTCTACTGGACACCCATGTCTTCATCGAGACGGTCGACGTCGGCGAGCTCGTGACCTCTGGGCAGTACGACCTGGCGTTTCGTTTGTCGAGCATGGACGGAAAGGCGTACTTCCGTCTCGACTACCTGGCGAGTGGCCAACAGAACATTGGTGTGCCCGCCTCCGGCACGTTCATGCAATCCGATCGCTACTTCACTGCAAGTCAAGAGTGGGGCAACGCGGTCGCGATCGGTGACATCACGAGCGACGCTGGCGACGAGATCGTCCTTTCGACCAACGGTGGGCGATTCGTGATCCTGAACGAGAGCGGTGAGCTGGTCAAGGGCTGGGGATCGGACCCGTCGCTCCGAACCGGTGACTACGGATTCAAGTACACGGGGCTCGCCGTCTTCGACGTGGATGACGATGATTACGACGAGATCTTCGCGGTCGGAGCCGAGTACACCGACCCGAGCGGGGGCCAAGCGGGCGACAATCTGAGCCGCATCCTCTTCTTCGACTCGGACGGCGGAACGAGCTTCCTCCAGAGTCCCCAGCAGATCGCCATGGCCGAGCCGGGCTGTATGGGGCTCTGGGTCGGGCCGCGGCTAGGGGAGTGCCCCGGCCTCGGAAACATCGACCTGATCGTGGGCAAGAGCCAGACCTTCGAAGTCCGGGAAGTCTCGATGAATGGCAATAATGTCGACCTGGACACGATCCGATTCGAGAGCGCTGGGCTGGGTGCCGTTCCGGGCGCGTTCAATTCGATCGAGGTGATGAAGTTCCAGCAGAATCAAAAAGCATATCATGGCATCTGGATCGGCACCACGGGCTATGTGTACGGCTTCCAAACACCGTCCTGGGTTTGTGGCCTGCAGCATTGAGGAGGAGAGTTGTGGGGATGCAGCTTCTGATCGGAAGCCTTGCGATGTTGGTCACGCTAGCGGCAAGCTCCGTCCTCGCCAGCGACTATTACGTCGACGCGACGAATGGCAGCGACACGCAAGGCAACGGCTCGCTCGAGAATCCTTGGCGAACGATCACCTTCGCGTTGTCCCAGGTGCCTGGGCCTGACGATACGGTGCGGGTCGGCCCCGGCACCTACGACTCGGCTCATGGAGAAGTGTTTCCACTGCGCCCGGCGCCCAAGGTCAGCCTCCGCTCCCGGGAGGGAGCGGACGTGACCCGGATCGCGGGCATATCGAGTGTCGATGTTCTTCACTTTCCAGGTGCGGATCAATTCAACGCTGCAAGACCGGTACTTGACGGCTTCGAGGTTTCCGGTGGACGAGACGGCGTTGTTGTCCTTGCGGATGTGGCAGGGGAGACCGCGATCTTGTCACTACTCGGCAATACAATAACGGGATGTATACGCGCTGGCTGTTATACAGCGGTTGGCCTTGGAGGCAATGGTCTGATCGCCAGTCGAAACCGCATCCATGGAAATGGAATTGGGCTGCTGGCCAACAAAGCCGATGGGACAAGCGTCTGGGCCTTGAGTGGGAACGTGATCTCAGCGAATGTCAGTCATGGCATCCAGATCCGCGACGGAATCCTGTCTGTAGTGAGTGAAGGAGACGTCATCCGCGACAACGGAGGAGTCGGCATCTGGCAGAGCACGACGAGCGTCGTCCAGACCACACTGAGGAATACGACGGTCTCGAGCAATGTCGGCGGAGGGCTCTACGTCCATGCCGACAACTCGGGTTACCCGAACTTCTTCGATCCAGTCTGCAGTATCGGAGCACAGCACTGCGTCGTCTATGGCAACGGAGGCTTCGGGGGCACGCTGACTGCGGGCAGTAGCGCGAGTCGTTTCGGGCAATTCAACAGCTCGATCGCCTGGGGCAACGCCACGAGCGATAACAGCAGCTTCCGGGCACTCGATTCGAATATCGGGTCGGGCCGGCGCGACTCCGGGTCCATCTCGGTGTTCCCGGCATTCGTGGAGCCCGGCTCGGGTGACTTTCGCTTGCGATTCGACTCGCCTTGCGTGGATGCAGGACCCTTCTCAGGATTCCCGATAGACTTCGAAGGTGAAGCGCGTCCCAGCGACGGAGACTCGGACGGCATCTCTCCAGTCGACATGGGCATCGACGAATTCCACACCTTCGTCGCGCCCGGCACACAAGCGATCGCCGGACAGCCGTTCTGGTTTCTGACGCAGGCGCCTCCCATCGAAGATGGGCACCTCGTCACGGTCCTCATGAGCTTCTCGCGAGCCGGGGAGAACGGCGGCGTCCGTATTCCCGGTAGCCAGGGCCGAACGATCGACCTCGCCCCCGACTCGCTATTCCAGTTCAGCCTGAGAAACCTCCCGCTCCTTCAAGCCACCTTGGCTTCGCAGCAGGGCACGACGTCCCAGTGCACGATCCCACCCGGCGTCAGTCTCCCGGGTCCCGTCTACTACGCCGGAGTCTCCATCGACCTGGCACAGGGCAAGATCGTCTCCATCACCCCGACCCACTCGTTCGAGGTCCAGTAACCGAGGCCAGGGCGGAAGGCTGCGAGCTCATCCAGCCTGCCGCCCCTCACTCGCGTAAACGTCGAGTATGCGGCTTCCAGCTCGGCGAACTCTTGCCGTTTCGGTCGCGCGGGCTCCGTTCTTGGACCAGCGGCGAAACGGCGGGCATGCAGGTGGTGAAACGAGCTGGAGTGCCTGAGTCGAGCGAGCCAGAGACCGAGTCTCTCGATTGAGAGCATGGAACGAGCGAGCTTGGGCCGGGGTCGTCAACCGACCACGCCGTCGGGCCACGGAGTTTCTGACCTGAGGTCACGGTCTTCTCCAAGGCGCTTGGATGGAGGACACAGAGACCGGCTGAAGCCGGCGGTCCGAATGCGGCGTTTTTCAGGTCAGAACGGGACGGGACCTCAAAAGCAAGAGGGGGTGAGCCGCGAGCGCAGCGACCGGTCCGCGCCCTGCTCGGGGAAGGTCCTTTCCGGCGATCGCCAGGGCGACGGTCCAGCCCGTCTCGCGACTGAAAGAGCCCTCGAGCGAAGCGAGACTTCGCCGAAAGGCACGCCACGCTTCGCAGTTCTTCAAGACGGCGATGAAGAGAACGAACCTCCCCGAGACTCTACCGGCACGGACCCTCAACGGACTCGGTGAGGACCGATCGCTCCGCTCACGGCTCTCACCCCACTGCTAGTCGAGGCCCTCCTGGTCGGCGCTCCCGCGTGTTTCTGTTCGGGCCCAGGGACCCAGTCCCACCGCCTCCTTCGGGGGGCCAGATTGCGGCTGGCTAGCGTTGACCCCACAACATTTTGTGTGGTACTTTCGGACGCTCTTCGAAGAGCCTTCGCGGATTCACCGGGTAGGCCCGCTCGATCCGCTTCGGTGGTCGTTGCCGAGGTGCGCGGCAGAAGTCGCTGCTCTTGAACACTTTCCGACGACGGTTTTCCCCATGCGTTGCCCCTTCTGCAAGGTCGATGACGACAAGGTGATCGACTCTCGGTCATCGGGAGAAGGCTTCGTCGTCCGCCGTCGTCGCGAGTGCCTGGCCTGCAAGAAGCGGTACACGACCTATGAGCGCATCGAGGAGCTTCCGGTGCGGGTCGTCAAGAAGGACGGTCGCCGCGAGAGCTTCGATCGCGAGAAGATCCTCCGCGGGATGATGCGCGCCTGCGAGAAGCGGCCCGTCTCGACCGAGACGCTCGATCGGCGCGTGACGCATATCGAGCAGCAGATCGCCGAGGGCTTGGATCGCGAGGTGACGACCGAGCAGCTCGGCACCTTCATCATGGAGCAGCTCAAGGAGCTCGATCAGGTCGCCTACGTCCGGTTCGCCTCGGTCTACCGGGAGTTCAAGGACATCACCGACTTCCTGACCGAGCTCCAGCCGATGCTCGACAACAAGACCTCGAAGGGCGCGTCGGCCCCGTGAGCGGCGAGCGCCGAGAGGGGCCGGGCGGCGCGTTCACGATCGACCAGGTCGTCAACGAGGAAGGACGGGCGGTCCCGTTCAACCCCGACCGCGTCGCCGACACCATCGAGCGGGCTCTCGAGCGAAGTGGCCAGCCCGATCTCGAGCTCGCACGCGAGCTGGCCGGTGTGGCCGAGCGCGTGCTCGCCGAGCGCTCGGCAGACGGTCCTCCCACCACGAGCGAGCTCCAGGACATCGTCGAGCAAGCCCTCCGGGAGACAGGCTACGAGGACGCCGCCGTGGCGCACGCCGAGGAGCGCGCGTGGCGAGAGCGGTTGCGGAGGGTCGTCCAGGTGGTGCCGCGGCCGGGCACCGAGGCCGGCGCCCAGCCGTGGGCCAAAAGGGTGGTCGCCCGGGACCTCGTCGAGCGATTCGGGCTCGCCGAATCCGTCTCCGACGTGATTGCGGCCTCGGTCGAGCGCAAGGTCTTCGGTCTGGGCAGTCGCCGCGTCTCGCGCATCCTCGTCCGGCAGATCCTGCTCGAAGAGCTCGCCGAGCGAGGCTATGTCGCCGAGGCGGGTTGGGAGGCCGGTCCTCTTCTTCGCCGCTCCGACGTATTGACTCGGCTCCAGGGCTGCGCGATCGCGGGCGGTGCGGTGCCGCTCGTCGACTTCGAGCCGCTCGAGCGAGAGGTGACACGGCGCTGGCTGCCGGACTTCACTCTCGACGAGGTGTTCTCACCATCGGTGGCTCAAGCGCACCGGGATCGGCGCATCGCGGTCGACACGCTCGAGCGACCGACCGGCGTCTATGCACTGTCCCTCGCCTACCCCGGGCTGCGCCGCGGGACGAAGGGCAGCTCGAGGCCGTTCCTCAAGCGTCTCAATGAGCAGGTGCGCGACCTCTCACGCGTCGCGCGCCGCGCCGTCGCCATCCCGCAATTCAACCTCCTGCTCGCCAATCAGATGGCGCGGGAGATGGCGGAGCTGAACGCGCGGGATCTCCAGCGAGTCGCGCGCAACGTGCTCGAAGCGCTCACCACGGCCTGGCCGCGCCCTGACGAGTGCGAGCTGATCCTCAACCTGCACCTCTCGCCGCCACCGGGACGTCCCTTGCCCGAAGAGCTGTGGAAGGGCGGCGAGGCCGCGCCCGAGGCTTTGCGATTCGCGCTGGCGCTGCTGCGCGCCGCGGGACAGCTCAGCGGCTCGGGGTCGCGGCCGAGCTTCCGGGTGCACACCGGCAGTGGCCGAGCACCCGGGAAGTCGATCCGGTCTCTGGTCGAGCGGACCTTGGCGGAGGCTAGCCGGACACCGGGCACTCAGCTCGTGTTCCCCGGCGAAGGGGAGATCGCGCCCGGGCTGCGCGGCGAGTCGGCGGGCTGGGGGCAATGGCTGGGATTGGTGACGCAGAACGTCGCGCTCAATCTGCCTCGCTGCGCCCGGCGCGCTGGGCGACACGAGCGGGACCGCTTCTTCGCCGAGGTAGAATCGGTGCTCGAGCTGGCGATCGTCGCGCATCGCGACAAGGTGCGCTTCCTCTCGGCGCTGGCGCCGGCCGCGGACGAGGCGGAGATCACGGCCGCGTTCCGCGCCGCCCGCTACCGCGTCTGCCCGGTCGGCCTGGTCGAGGGGCTCGAGTTCGTCTCGGGAAGGACTCCGAGTGACGAGGAGCTGACGGAAGCACTCGAGAAGATTCGCCGTCGCCTCGAGCGGGCGAGCGGCAAGAACTGGATGCGGTTCGTGGTCGAGCGCAGCCTCGATTCGAGGGCCGCTGAGGTATTCTGGGAAGCGGATCGACGGCTCGTGGGCGAAGGTCCTCGGGTGGCCGGCCGCTACTCGCTGGGGCTCGAGCCCGGCGAGCGAGGGGTGACCGATGATGAGGCGGCATCGCAAGCGGCGGCGAGCGATGTGGGGTGAGCGGCAAGGCAGGCGGCCGAAGCCGAGTGGGAGTTGAACAGGGCGATCAGGGGAAAGCATGCGACTCAAGAGCCTCGAGCTTTACGGCTTCAAGTCCTTCGCGGACCGGACCGACTTCTCGTTCGACGCGGGCATCACGGCGCTCGTGGGGCCGAACGGCTCCGGCAAGAGCAACGTCGTCGACGCCGTGCGCTGGATCCTCGGCGAGCAGCGCGCCAAGAGCCTCCGCGGCAAGGAGATGCTCGACGTCATCTTCGGTGGTGCGCCGACGCGGCAGGCCACGGGCTACGCCGAGGCGGCGCTGACGTTCTCGAACGAGGACGGGCGTCTGCCAGTGGAGTTCGACGAGGTGAAGCTCGCCCGTCGTCTCTACCGCGACGGCACGAGTGAGTATCTGATCAACGACAACACGACGCGCCTCAAGGACATTCGAGACCTCCTGATGGACACGGGCGTCGGCACCAGCGCCTACTCGATCATGGAGCAGGGCCGCATCGACTCGATCCTCCGCGCCAACCCCGCCGACCGCCGCGCGATCTTCGAGGAGGCCGCCGGGATCAGCAAGTTCAAGGCGCGCCGCAAGGAGACGATCAAGAAGCTCGAGCGCGTCGACCAGAACCTCCTCCGCCTCGCCGATATCACCGAAGAGGTGCAGCGCCGTCTGAGGTCCCTGAAGATCCAGGCCGGCAAAGCCCGCCGGTTCCAGGAGTACGACGAGGCCCTCCGCGAGCTGCGGAGTCGTGTCTCGAGGCACGACTACTACGATCTCAAGCAGCGCATCGTGGAGAGCGAGACGGTGCTCCAGAAGCTCCGCTCGGATCGCGAAGACGGTGCCGCGCTCAGAGACGACCTCGAGAGCGCGATCCAGGAGGTCGAAGGCGAGATGCGTGAGCTGCGGCTGCGCATCGACGCGACCCGCGCCGAGCGCAGTCGCCGCGAGGCGGATCACCGCGCGGCCGAGGAGCGCATCGGCATGCTCCAGCGGCGGCTCGAGGAGCTCCAAGAAGAGACGGCTTCCATGGAGGAGCGTCTCGTCGAGATTCGCACCCTGTGCGAGTCCCAACGAAGCGAAGAGCAAGGCGCCACTACCGAGGCCGAGCAAGCCGAGGAGAGCCTCGCCCAGAAGCAGCGCGCTCGCCAGGAGCTGTCCGAGCGAGCCGCCGAGATCGAAGAGGAGGTCTCGGGCCTCGAGGAGCAACGCGGCGAATGGACCCGCCAGCTCGAGAGCGCGCGTGGCGAGGAGACGCGGCTGCGTAACCGTGCCATCGAGTCGGCGTCCGAGCTCAGCTCGCTCGAAGAGCGTTGCGAGAAGCTCGGGGAAGAGGTCGCTCAGGCCGACGCGCTGAAGGCCGAGCTCGTGGCCGAGAACGAGGCCGCCCGAGAGGCGCTCGAGAAGACGGCTCAGACGATCCGCGAGCGCCGAGAGCTCGCGAGTGAGCTCGCCGAGAAGCTCGGAGAGCGACGCGCCGAGCTGACTGGCCTCGACGGCCGCCTCGAGCGCGCCGGCTCGGAGATCGAGCGGCTCGATGGTCGACGGGAGGCCCTCGCCGAGTCGCTCGAGCGGCTGGAAGGCGTGGCCGGCGGTGCGCGTGCGCTCGTCGAGGCGGCGCACGGTGGAGCCGTCGAGCTCAAAGGGGTGGTCGACGTCCTCTCGAACCTGATGGAGGTCGATGACGATCACGTGCCGCCGCTCGAAGCCGCTCTCGGGGATCGGCTCGATGGCGTGGTCGTGCGCGATGACGCCTCCGCCGATGCCGCGCTCGCGTATCTTCAAGAGCATCGCCTCGGCATCGCCACCATCCTCGTCGCCGACGGCGCGACGGGGCGGTGAGTCCGTTGCGTGCCCACCGAGAAGGACGAAAAGAGCGCTCCTGCCGAAGAGGCTTTCGAGGAGCCGGCCAGCGAGCAGATCGATGAGGAAGTGGTCACGCCTGCCGAGCCCGTCGCTGAATTGACCGGCGAGGCCGAGGCGACCTCCGAAGAGCCGATCGAGGTGGGCGAGAGCTCTGTCGAGGAAGTCCCTTTGGTGACTCCGGAGGACGAGCCGAGTCCCGTCTCCGCCCCCGAGTCCCGCAAGCCCAAGAGGGGCATCTTCCGGAAGCTGCTCTCGCTTTTCGGATTCAAGAAGGACAAGAAGGCCGCGGCGGGCGTGGAGTCGAGCGCGACCCCCGATCAACACGATGAAGTGACGGAATCGCGGGAGCTGATTGAAACCGAAGATGTCGACGAGGATTTCGAGTCCGAAGCCGACACACAGCCGGAGACCGCGTCCGAGCCGGCAGTCGTCGAGACCAAGACCTCGGGTGAGATTCGTCGGCCGAAGCGGGAGGCCCGTCGCCGGGCGGCGGCCAAGCTGCCGGGCGTCATCGGCCCGCTCGTCGATCTCGTGCGCATCGACACGGACTACCAGGGCCTCCTCGACTATCTCGTCGGGGACTACCTGCTCTGCGAGGACGCCGACTCGGCACGTCGTGTCGTCGACAGCAAGAAGAAGGCGGCCCGGGCGGTCGTCGTCGATGGAACGCTCTTCCCGTCGAAGTTCGAGCTCCGCGGTGGCTCTGCGGCAGCCGGTGGTGGCCGGCTCGCGCAGCGCAACGAGCTCGAGCGTCTCGAAGGCAAGCTGGAATCGCTCCGCGCGGAGCGGGAGCAGCTCGTCGAGCAGAAGGCGGAGCTCACAGGAGGCATCGAGTCGATCGACCAGGAGCTGCGTGAGGCCAGCGAAGGTCTCAACGAGCAAGAGCTGGATGCGGCCCGGCTGCGTGCCGAGTCGACCGCGATCGCGCGTCGCCTCGAGAAGCACGAGGCCGAGACCGGCTCTCGGCGTGATCAGCTCTCAGATCTCACGGCTCGGCAGGTGAAGCTGGCTGAGGCGCGCGCTGAAGCCGAGGAAGCCGTGGGCGAAGTCCAAGAGCGATTCGAGGCGATCGAGCAGTCCCTCGCCGAGCTCGCCGAGCGCGGTCAGGTGCTCCTGCGTCAGCGGGATGACGTCCGTGCCGAGCTGACGGACTTGCAAGTCGAAGTCGCGCAATGGCAGGAGAAGAAGCAGAGTCTCGCGCGGCAGCGGCAGATGGTCACCGAGTCGTTGCGGTCCGCCGAGCGCGAGCAGTCGCGGCTGCAGCAGTCTCTCGAAGACGGCTTCTTGCGCCGCGACGACACGATCGAAGAGCTGGCGACGCTCCGCGAGAAGCTCGGCGAGCTCGCCCAGGAGATCGAAGGCGAGGACGGCACCGAGCATCTGCTGGGGCGAGTGCAGGAGCTCGAGGGCGAGCTGCAGGAGCGGCGTCGTGAGCGCACGGCCATCGGTCGGCGTCTCGAGGACCTCGACTCCGACATCCAGACGCGATCGCTGGGCGAGCGCGAGGCGCGCGTGCGTGCCGAGGACTTGCGTGAGCGCATCGCCGAGGAGCTCGAGATCGATCTCGAAGAGGCGATCCAGGACTACGAGCCCGAAGAGCCGCAGGAGCTCGACCTCAACGCGATGCGCCGGGAGATCGAGGATCTGCGCGGCAAGATGTCGCGGCTGGGACCGGTCAACCTCGAGGCCATCGACGAGCTGGAGGAGGTCGAGGAGCGAGCGAAGTTCTACGAGGAGCAGCAAGGCGACCTCGAGAAGTCGAAGAAGTCGCTGCAGGACATCCTCAAGAAGATCAATGTCGAGAGCCGGGAGCGCTTCGAGCGCACTTTCTACTCGGTGCGGGATCACTTCCGCGAGATCTTCCGGAAGCTCTTCGGTGGCGGTCGCGCCGACATCATCCTCGAGGAGGGTGAGGACCTGCTCGAAGCGGGCATCGAGGTGCTCGCCAAGCCCCCGGGCAAGGAGCCACGTACGCTGGAGCTCTTGTCGGGTGGTGAGCGCACGATGACGGCCGTGGCGCTGCTCTTCGCGCTGTTCAAGTTCCGCCCGAGCCCGTTCTGCATCCTCGACGAGGTCGATGCCGCGCTCGACGAGGCGAACATCGACCGCTTCCTCGGGATGCTCGAGGGCTTCCTCGATGAGTCGCAGTTCCTGATCATCACCCACTCGAAGCGCACGATGACGGCCGCCGACATCCTCTACGGAATCACGATGGAAGAAGCCGGCGTCTCCAAGCGCATCGCCATCAAGTTCGAGGACATCGAAGACATTCGCGTCGCCTGAGGGGCAGGATCCAATGGAGCGCGGGCTTCCCGCCCGCATCGGGCCACCTGATCTCTCGTCGCCCTGAGAACGGAGCTCGAGCGGCACGGAGCTCCGGATGTGAGGTCTGGGTCCTCTCCGAGGCGCTTGGAAGGAGGCCACGGAGACCGGCTGAAGCCGGCGCTCCGAAGAGCCGGCGCTCCGAATGCGACTCCGCTTCGAATGCGACTCCGCTCAGCTCTCTTGCGAGCTTTCCCCGTCGCCCTGCTTACCGAGCAGCGGGTTCTCGGCGAGGATGGCCTGGTATTCCGGGGGGAGGCTCGCGAGCTGCTGCGGGGTGGGGACGACCTTTTCCTTGCAGCCAGCGCAGAAGGGGATCTGGTCGACCTTTCCTTCCAGGTGGAGGCGGCGGAGCTTCTCGATGGGTTCGTCGTGCCAGATCTCTTCGATCGACTTCTCACGGACGTTGCCGACGAGGAGCTTGGCGTTGTTGTCGTAGCAGCAGGGCGTGGCGTCGCCATCGACGAGGACGTTGAGCTGCTTGAAGGGCATGCAGCAGGGGACGCGCGGATCTTCTTGTCCTGCGACGGGCACGAAGCTCTCGACGGTGCGATCTTCGACCCGGCCCTGCCAGGTGTGTACTTCGCTGGTCGTGATCTCGTCGCCTTCACCGAGGTACGGGGTCCAACGCTGATAGAACTCGCCGATCTCGTGCTCGTTCTCCTTCATGCGGATGATGCGGAGGACGATGCGAGGCTTGTCGAGCTTGCGCCGCTTCTTCTCCTCGAGAAGCTGCCGGACCTTCTCTTCGATGGCAGGCAGCTTGCCGCGGCGGCGGACCTTGGCGAAGACCTCGGGGTCGGTGCTGTCGATGCTGAAGGTGATGACCTCGACCTTGGAGGACAGCAGCGCCTCGATCTTCTCATCGTTGAGAAGGCCGCCATTGCTGATCAGGGTCATCGGCCAGACGCCTTTGTCGGACGCGTACCCGATCAGTGCGCTCCAGCGGGTGTGGGCCATCGACTCGCCCAGACCCTGGGGCTGGAAGGAGACGAACTCGTGATGCGAGGCTTCGTCAGCGATCTTCTGGAAGAGCTCGTCCTTCATGTTCTGGAGAGGTCGCTCGATGTCGTCGCGCGGACAGAAGACGCAGTCGAGGTTGCAGCGGTTGGTCATCTCGACGCCAAGGGACTCGGGAAAGGCGCCGGGGACCAGGTCCCGCATGACGTGTCCCTGGATCTGCTCGAGGATACTCATGGACGGTGGGTCTCTCCGAAGGAGGGGCTCGGGGCGGCGGGGGAGGCGCAGGGCCTCTCGGGTCGATCGCCGGGTCGGGGTTGTCGGATCACTTGTCCGAAGGCTTTTTCGACCAACATTCTGTCACAGGATGAGGGGTGCCGCAACTCGCCCCGGCCGCTGGCGCCGGGGCTCTCGAACCCTTCAGGGCGGACCCTGGCGAGCGCGGGGGAGCCGGCGGAGTTCAAGGAGATTCGGCTTCTTGACGATAGGGGGGATGAAGCGGCGGCCCCACCCGGACTAAGGGAAACGTCCGAGGCAGTGGCGGCGGGTCGAGTCTGCTCCTCCTGCAGGCCGAAGTGGCGACGGTTTGGAAAGGTCCTCTAGAATAATGAGCACGACATCCAAGGGTAATCCGCTGGCCTCTCCGGGAGGGAATCGTCGACCGGACTCGGCAGAAGCGGGGCAAAAGCTGAGGTGGCAGCCGATGAAATCGGGATCGGAGCTCTTCGACTACATCCGACAAGGGATCGACGTCGAGTCCTTCCAAGAATGGAACTGGTCGGGGTCTTTCCAGGAGTACCTCGACATCGTGATGCAGGACCCGCTCGTGGTCCGCAACTCCTGGCAGCGTGTCTACGACATGATCGTGTCCTACGGCACCGAGGAATATAAGGACAACAAGCAGTCGATCACGCGGTATCGATTCTTCGATGACCCGTTCGACAACGGCAAGGACGCCATCTTCGGGCTCGATCGCTCGCTGATGCGGCTGGTATCGTGCTTCAAGTCGGCGGCGTACGGTTATGGCACCGAGCGCCGTGTCCTCCTCCTCCACGGGCCGGTCGGTAGCTCGAAGAGCACGATCGCCCGACTGTTGAAGAAGGGGCTCGAGCACTACTCCCGCACGCCCGAAGGACGCCTCTACACCTTCTCCTGGCGTCTCGAGGACGACGGTGACTGGGAGGTGAGCCCGATGCACGAGGATCCGCTCCTCTTGGTGCCTCTCGAGCAACGCGCGCGCCTCATCGAGGAGCTGAACCGGCGGTCGAACACCGACTACCGTCTGCGTCTCGAAGGCAACGTCTGCCCGGCGAGCCGCTACTACTTCCAGGAGCTGATGCGCCGTTACAACGGCGACTGGGAGCGCGTGATGTCGCACGTCCAGGTGCGTCGCCTGCTCCTCTCCGAGAAGGATCGGATCGGCATCGGCACCTTCCAGCCGAAGGACGAGAAGAACCAGGACTCGACCGAGCTCACCGGGGACATCAACTACCGGAAGATCGCCGAGTACGGCTCGGACTCGGACCCGCGGGCGTTCAACTTCGACGGCGAGTTCAACGTCGCCAACCGCGGGATCCTCGAGTTCATCGAGGTGCTCAAGCTCGACGTGGCCTTCCTCTACGATCTGCTCGGCGCATCGCAAGAGCATTCGATCAAGCCGAAGAAGTTCGCCCAGACCGACATCGACGAGGTCATCGTCGGTCACACGAACGAGCCCGAGTACCGCAAGCTGCAGAACGACGAGCTGATGGAAGCCTTCCGGGATCGTACGGTGAAGATCGACGTGCCTTACAACGTCAAGCTCGCCGACGAGATTCGGATCTACGAGAAGAGCTTCAGCAACGAGGTCGTTCAGGGCGTGCACATCGCGCCGCACACCATCGAGATCGCGGCCATGTGGGCGGTGCTCACTCGCCTCGAGGAGCCGAAGAACGCGAACCTGTCTCTGCTCCAGAAGCTCAAGCTCTACAACGGTAAGACGCTTCCGGGCTTCACTCAGGACAACATCCGCGAGCTCCGCGACGAGGCGCGCCGTGAAGGCATGGACGGCATCTCGCCGCGCTACATCCAGGACAAGATCTCCAACGCGTTGGTCCGCAGCGGTCAACCCTGCATCAACCCGTTCATGGTGATGAACGAGCTGGAAGAGGGTCTGACGCACCACTCCCTCATCAACGACGAAGAGACGAAGAAGCGCTATCGCGACCTCCTCGCCGTCGTGAAGGAGGAGTACGAGGACATCGTGAAGAACGAGGTCCAGCGCGCGATCTCGGCCGACGAGGAGTCGGTCGCTCGCCTGTGTGCCAACTACCTCGACAACGTCAAGGCCTACACCCAGCACGAGAAGGTGCGCAATCCCTACACGGGCCAGGACGAGGTGCCGGACGAGCGGCTGATGCGCTCGATCGAGGAGAAGATCGACATCCCCGAGAGTCGCAAGGACGACTTCCGCCGCGAGATCATGAACTACATCGGTGCGCTGGCGGTCGAGGGCCGGACCTTCGACTGGCGCTCGAACGAGCGGCTGCAGAAGGCGCTCGAGCTGAAGCTGTTCGAGGACCAGAAGGACTCGATCAAGCTGACCAGCCTGGTCTCCACGGTGGTCGATCCCGACACTCAGGAGAAGATCGACGTCGTGAAGTCGCGCCTCATCAAGAACTACGGCTACAACGACATCAGCGCCACCGACGTGCTGAACTACGTGGCGAGCATCTTCGCCCGCGGCGACGTCAAGAACAGCCAGTAGCAACGGGAGCCCGAGCCCCAGTGGCTCGGGCCTCCTCGAAGAGCGAGACGCATGGTCAAGAAGATCGAGAAGGACCTTCGACGCTTTCGGCAGATCGTCCGAGGCAAGATCAAGAAGGACCTCAAGAAGTACATCACCCAAGGGGAGATGCTCGGCCGCAAGGGCAAGAACATCGTCTCCATCCCGGTGCCGCAGATCAATCTGCCGCGCTTTCGCTTCGGCTCGAACCGCCGCAGCGGCGTGGGGCAGGGCGACGGGGGCCAAGGCACGCCGGTCGACACCGAGCAGGGCGACGGGCAGGGGCAGGCCGGCGAAGCGCCGGGGCAGCACGTCCTCGAGGTGGACGTGTCCCTGGAAGATCTCGCGCAGATCTTGGGCGAAGAGCTCGAGCTGCCGAACATCCAGCCCAAGGGCAAAAAGCAGTTCATCACGACGTCTGGCCGCTACACCGGCATCCGGCGCGCCGGGCCCGAGTCACTACGGCACTTCAAGCGCACCTACCGCCAAGCGATCCGGCGTCAGATCTCGATGGGGATGTACGACCCGAAGAACCCGGTCATCGTCCCGATCCGAGAGGACAAGCGCTACCGCGGCTGGACGGCGCGCCAGCTCCCCGAGTCCAACGCGGTCATCATCTACATGATGGACGTCTCGGGCAGCATGGGACGCGAGCAGAAGGAGATCGTGCGCATCGAGTCCTTCTGGATCGATACCTGGCTGCGGCACCAGTACAAGAACATCGAGACGATCTACGTCGTCCACGATGCCGCCGCCAAGGAGGTCGATCAGCACACCTTTTATCATCTCCGCGAATCGGGTGGCACCAAGATCTCTTCGGCTTACGAGCTCTGCACGCGGATCATCGAGGAGCGCTTTCCGGCCGAGCAGTGGAATATCTACCCGTTCCATTTCTCCGACGGGGACAACTGGAGCGGCCGCGACACCGATCGCTGCGTCGAGATGGTCCGCGAGAAGCTGCTACCGATGGTGAATCAGTTCTCCTACGGGCAGGTCAAGTCGGCCTACGGGAGCGGACAGTTCAAGAAGGACCTCGATCAGGTGTTCGACGCAGAAGACCTGGTCGTGACGTCGGAGATCCTCGATCGCGAAGGCATCCTGCCGTCGATCAAGGACTTCCTGGGCAAAGGCCGCTGATCCCGGCCACGATGAGAGCCCCCGAGCGGGGCTGGGGAGAGACGAGACGATGAACCTGACCGCCGACCTGCGCGCGATCCAAGAAGAAGTCGAAGGCTATGCCCGTGAGTATGGCCTCGATTTCTTCGAGACGATCTTCGAGCTGGTCGATGCCGACGAGCTGAACGGCATCGCCTCCTACGGCGGCTTCCCGACCCGCTACCCGCACTGGCGCTTCGGCATGGAGTTCGAGCAGCTCCAGAAGAGCTACTCCTACGGCCTGTCCAAGATCTACGAGCTCGTCATCAACAACGATCCTTGCATCGCCTACTTGATGAAGAGCAACGCCCAGATGGACCAGAAGATGGTCATGGCGCACGTCTACGGTCACTGCGACTTCTTCAAGAACAACATGTGCTTCTCGAAGACCAATCGCAAGATGATCGACCAGATGGCGAACCACGGCTCGCGCATCCGTCGCTACATGGAACAGCACGGCGTCGAGAACGTCGAGCGCTTCATCGACGTCTGCCTCTCGCTCGACAACCTCATCGATCAGCACGGCGACTTCATCACTCGCCACGAGCGCCGAAGTCGCGAGCGCGATCTCGAGGCCGTCGGCGATCCTGTCCGGCGCCTCCAGTCCGACAAGGAGTACATGGAGCGGTTCATCAATCCGCCCGAGTACATCGAGGCCGAGAAGGCCCGCATCGCCGCCGTCGCCCAAGAGGTGCGCCGCTTCCCGAAGGAGCCGTACCGCGACGTCCTGTTATTCCTCATCGAGCACGCGCCGATGGCGCGCTGGCAGCGTGACGTGATGTCGATGCTGCGAGAGGAAGCCTACTACTTCGCGCCCCAGGGCCAGACCAAGATCATGAACGAAGGCTGGGCGTCGTACTGGCACTCGACCATCATGACCCGCCGTGCGCTGAAGGACTCCGAGGTCATCGATTACGCCGACCATCACTCCGGCACCGTGCACGCGCGGCCCGGACAGGTGAACCCCTACAAGCTCGGCATCGAGCTGTTCCGTGACATCGAGGACCGCTGGAACAAGGGAAAGTTCGGACGCGCCTACGAGGACTGCGACGACCTCGAGGTCAAGCGCCAATGGGACCAGGACCTCGGGCTGGGCCGCGAGAAGATCTTCGAGGTGCGTCGCATCTACAACGACATCACCTTCGTCGACGAGTTCGTCACCGAAGAGTTCGCCGAGAAGCAGCAGCTCTTCGTGCACGAGTTCAATCCCCGCACTGGCCGTCACGAGATCGTCGATCGCGATTGGCGACGCGTGAAGCGCGAGCTCTTGTTCGGGCTGACGAACTTCGGGCAGCCGATGATCTCCGTCGTCGACGCGAACCACGCCAATCGCGGGGAGCTCTACCTCAAGCACCAATGGGAGGGCATCGACGTGCAGTTCGACTGGGCCGTCGAGACCCTGCGCAACCTCTACCAAGTGTGGACGCGCCCCGTGCATCTCGAGACCTGCGAAGAGGGCAAGGGGCGGCTGCTCACCTTCGACGGCGAGAAGGGCTCCATTCAGGAGATCCCGGTCTGAGCCGAGCGCTCGGAGAAGGCGACCAGGAATCCCGTCAGCCAAACGACGACGAGCGCGAGCGCGATGCCGACCACCACGTCGATCACGTAGTGATATCGCAGGTACACCGTCGAGAAGATCAACAGGCTCCCGAGTATCGCCAAGATCGGGAACGCGCGCCGGCGTGAGGTGCGGTACGCCAGGATCATCAGGACCAGCGTCACCTCGGTGTGCCCGCTGGGAAATGCGTCGAGCTTGTTCGCCTCCAGGCTCGAGAGCACCGTCCAGACGTGCTGCGTGAGCCACAGCCCCGGTAGCGCTTCCCCGTCGTGCAACGGATACACCGGTGAGCGAGCAGGCACCAGCAGGTAGCCGATGTACGAGAGGTAGAACCCCAGCGCCACGGCCAGGAACACCTTCGCCAGCTCTCGCCAGCGCCCTTCACGGTACAGGAAGAACCCGAGGACGAAGGGCAGGAAGTAGAAGGTCGAGTAGACGAGTTGAAGGAGCTCGGTCAGCCAAGGGCGAGCGAAGCGCCCCATCCAGATCGTCGGATCGACGCCGAACATCCAGCGATCGATCGCGATGAGCTGCGGCTCGAACGTCCGCTCGGACCACCCGGGAATGACGAAGCCGAGCTGGGTGAAGGCGCTCAGGATCGCCACCGAGGTGAAGGTCGCCCGCACCGCGAACACCCGCCGCTCGCCAGCGTCGCCCAGCAACCTGGGCATCCAGAATGCCAGCGCGGCGATCGCCAACCCGGCCAGACACCATGGCCATCGCCCCTTCACTTCGCCGGGCGCCGTCAAGGCGAGGGTGGTCCACAGGATCCAAAAGGCGACGATCGTGAGGTCGACCAAGCGATAGACGGGCTCGCTCGCGCGCATCAGGACCCTCCCCGGGCCCGGGGTAAGAAGAACGGCAGGAGGAGCGGTCCGCCCAGGAAGGCCGCGAGCTGCGCGACCGCAGGCAGATCGGACGCCCCGATCGCCCCGGGACCGCCTTCGGGTCGAATGAGCTGAACGACGAGGAGCCCGGTGACCGCCAGAGCGGGGCGCGCCAAGCGCTCGCGGCGAATCTCGAGCAAGAGCGCCGACCCGAGGAGCGCCCAGGTCGTGCCGCTCGCCCCGGCCAGCCGCTCGCCAGCGCCGGCTGCACCCAGCCTCACGACGACGCCCAGCGAGCTGAACAGGATCCCTTGGATCGCGGCGAACAGGAGGAAGCGGAGGGTGCCGAGGCGTTGCACGACGGCGCGAGCCGCGACGACGATGGCCACCGACACGGCGAGGAGGTGCCACAGGTCGCTCGTGAGCAGCCAGGCCACAGCGGCCGGCTCGAGGACCGCCTCGGAGGCGCTGCCCGTGCCGGACAGCCAATCCTGCAAGGCCGCCGGTGACCAGCAGTACTGGCTCGCTTCCCCAGTGGTCGAGCCAATGGCGAGCGCGGCGATGAAGGCGCCGACGAGGAGGAGGGCGCCGCCCTCTCCGCGCCTGGCCGCAAGAGAGCTCATCCGGCTCCTCGCCTCAAAGCGTCTTCTCGTAGATCCGGTACCGCTTGGCGAGCCGTCCTCCGAGGGCCTCGATGCCGCTGCGCATGGCTTCGTTCTCCTCGAGGATCCACGAGAGCTCTCCCTTGCGGATGTCGTGCTTCGCGGCGCGCTCCATCGTCTCGAGATAGAGCCGGGCCTCGAGTCCGCGTCTTCGATGCTCGGGCACGACACCCAGCGTGACGACCCGGGCGCGCTGGATGTGCCTCTTGTGCCACAGGATCTTCAAGAGCCCGAAAGGAAACAAGCGTCCATTGTGGACTTTGATCAGAGCTTCATTGAAGTCTGGCAACGTCACCGAGAACGCCGCCGGTTGGCCGGATACCTCGGCGATGAGCAGCAGGTCGGGGATCGCGATCTGCTTGAGGTCAGCCGCCACGTGGCGGAACTCGGCCTCGGTCATCGGCACGAAGCCCCAGTTCGCCTCCCAGGCGGAGTTGTAGATGCCGCGGATGGTCTCGAGCTCTCGCTCGAAGTGCCGGAAGTCGACGGAGCGGACCTGGATGTCGGCGTTGGCGCGCCGGTCCCGGATGCGGCGCAGCCTCTCGACCGGCATCCAGTGGTCCTCGAGGTCGAAGGCGAGGAGATCGCGGTGGGCACGGAAGCCTTGGCCTTCGATCAGGGCCGCGTGGAAGGGCGGATTGTGCGGCATCATCAAGGTCGGCGGTGTGTCGAAGCCCTCGATCAACAGGCCGCATTGATCGTTGGTCGTCGGGTTCATCGGGCCGCGGATGACCTGGACGCCTCGGGCTTGGAGCCACTCGGTGGCAGCCCCGAGCAGCGCGCCGGCCGCTTCGGTATCGTCCCGGCACTCGAAGAACCCGAAGAAGCCCGCTTGCTCTTCCTGATACCGGTTGTGCTCGTGGTCGTGGATCGCGAGCACGCGGCCGACCGGCTCGGCGCCCCGCATCGCGATGAAGCGCGCCGCGTCGGCGTGCTCGAAGAAGGGGTTCTTCCCGGGAGTCAGGCGCGCCGCCTCCGACATCCGCAGAGGGGGCACCCAGTGCGGTAGGTCGGCGTTCAGCCGGTAAGCGACGTCGAGGAATCGGCCGAGCTGCTCAGGGCCGTCAGCGGGCGCGATTCGGACGGGACCGGACATGGGGACCTCAGATCAGCTCCATGCTCTTGCCGACCTCATGGAACGCCTCGAGAGATCGGAAGAGCGTC
>JAVJTD010000513.1:0-2537 GCA_040219065.1 Planctomycetota bacterium | reverse complement strand
CTTCCGATCTGCCGTCAGGTCCTCTGCCTCCTCCTAGTGAGATCGGAACACCGGGTGTCCGGTAGGCAAGAAGCTTCGATCGGTGAACGGGCTGTCGTCGACTGTCCATCGAAGGACAGGAGCCTCGAGATCCACTGGTGCCAAGTCGGCTCCGAACTCCATCCGCTGGATCGGGGACGGCGATTCGGAGACCTCGAATCGGGTGCGACGGGCGAGCCGGTCCGGTGTCCAAAAGAACTCCACTTCATGCTCACCGCGGCCGAGCAAGATTGGCAGTCGAAGCTCACTCGTCTCGGCGTCCTGGTCGATCAGCTCTCCCGGGAATCTGGCCAGCATCTCCAGAAGGCGCATGGTCGCGTCGCGACCGTCGATCCTCAGCTCGAGCTCCTTCGGCTCGAAGCGACGATTCAGCCCGTCCAAACGGAATGTCAGGACGACCGGATTGGCGACTCGGCTGCCTGGGAGCGGAAAGACGGCAGCATCCGGAGAATCCCATGGGTCCGATGGCATCGGGGCGTCGCCACGAGCAACGGCAATCGAGATCAGGGCTCCGAGCAGCCAGAGCCAGCGCGAATGGACCACAGGGTTCCTCGCCGTGAGTACTTCCAACTACGAGTGAAAAGAGCGTCGCGTCCGTCAGGTCAGACCGAGGACCCAGCCTTGGATCGACCGAAAAACGCGGCACCTAAGTAAAGCGGGAGTCGGCAATAATATCAATACCACACCGATGGCATCTCGCCAAACTCCTCGGCCGCCGCCCCGCCCTTCTTCGTGCCCCGAGGCACCCAAAACTCGCCCCGTACGATCCCCAGAGACCGGCTTTCGCCCCCTTCTTGGGGCTGGCAGACGACAGACCGAGCCTGATCCCCGGACGAGTAGCCCATCGCCTAACGAGAGTCGTAGCGCGCCGCGTATCAGGCCTCGGGACACCCGATCCCGTCGAACGACTCTCCACGGAGCTCGCCCCGGGCGTCCGGCATGGGTGGCCTGGACCCTGCCGGTCCGAGGGCCGAGCTCTGGGGCCGCCAGAGTGGCCCCGGGCTGAGGCTGGGCTCTCAGGCGCCTGCCGGGATCTGCTCGGTCGTGCAGCACCGGAATCCGACGTTGTCGATTCGGTCGTCCGGGCGAGTGTACAGCCGCGACTCGCAGCTGAGGAAGTCGTGGGTGTCGGCGAAGCAACCGCCGCGCAAGACCTTCGCCTGGTAGTTGATCTCGTAGTCGGACGAGGTCCACTCCCAGACACCACCCGCCATGTCCAGTGCACCGAACGGCGACTCGTTCTTGGGGTGGGAAGCCACGTCGTCGAGGTCCTCGGAGTTGTAGTTCACCCGAGTGCGGTCGAATCGCGGTCCCCACGGATACCGGCGGCCATCGTCGCCGCGGGCGGCCTTCTCCCACTGCTCCTCGGTGGGAAGCTCTTTGCCCGCCCACTTGGCATAGGCCAGACAGTCTTCATAAGAGACACCCACGACCGGCTGCTGGGGGCGGTTGTGGCGAGCATCCTGCCAGAAAGCGGGCTCTGGGTGGCCGGTCGCCTCCAGGAAAGCGGCGTACTGCTCGTTGGTGACCGGATGCAGATCGATCTTGAACGGGCCGAGGTAACGCTCCTTCTTCTTCGTACCGAAGAGGAACGTCCCACCGGGCACGCTCACCATGTTCACGAACCGTGGGTCCGCTGAAGGAGTGCCCGGCGCTCCGCCTCCGAGTGCGGCCCGCACCTCGGCGCGAACTTCATCGAGCTCGCCACGCTCCTCGAAGTAGTCGTCGATGTCCTCGACGCGATCGTTGATCTCTTCCCAGTCACTCTCGCCCGTCAGCGCGAGGTAACCATCGAGGATCCGCTTCGCCTGGCGTAGGTAGGCGTTCTGCGCTTCGTCGTCCTCTTCCTCGAAGGCATGCTCGAAGAGCAGGATCCCGTAGAAGAAGGACTCCTTGTCCTTCTCGGGGGCTCGGCTCGAGTAGTACTCCTCGAAGCAAGCCAGGAGCTCCTCGGTGGAAGGCTCGTCGTCGACCTTCCCGCCCTCGATGTACTTCTGCCAGATGATGTTCTTGGCCTTGTCGATACTGACGGTCATCGTATGCCTCAAAGCCCGAGTGAGCCCTGAAAGAAAAGTGGCCCAACCCATTGCGAGCTGAGCACTTGAGAATATGCCTGCATTACGCCAGGACGAATCCTAACCGAAGCGCCGGCCGGCGTCAACGAACCGCAGCGACCGAGCGGCATCCCTCTCTTCGAGCACCGATGGCATTCGACTCGGCAGCGAGGTGAGCGTCCCCCGATGGAGGACGCCTCACCTCGGAAGTCGCGCTCAGTCGATCCCGTGCCTCGCGAGGATCTTCTGGAATCGCTCTTCACCTCGAATCGAATCGAGGTCGGAGTCACTGCGCAAGAGGTCAGACCGGTCGAAGCCTACCGCGATCGCCTTCTCCAGCCAAGTCAGAGCCTGTTCGCTCTCGCCGAGCAACGCAAAGCCGCACGCGATGTTGTAGGTCGCCGCGCTCACCGAGAATCCGAGCTCGGAAACCTTCTGGAAGTC
>JAVJTD010000488.1:0-11797 GCA_040219065.1 Planctomycetota bacterium | reverse complement strand
GGCAACGTCGATTGGGGTCGCCCGGTGAGTGACCCTCACGCCGGTAAATGAGGGGAATTGACCCCTCCGCGACAACGGGGAGGGGGAGGTCTCTTACCAGACCTCTCCCTTACCCTCTGCGTGATGAAAACATCATCATTGCATATCTACGACCCCAGGCTTGGGCCGGAGGACCGGCCCCGCCTGGGGCTACTCGCTGACGGCCCTTCGGGCCTGGCCAGATAGGTCCTCGCTCTGAAATGGCCAAACTCCAGGGGCAGGATGCACGCGCTCCGGCAGATCCTCACCGGTCTCCGACCTTCTCCTGGATCTCCTTCGGAAGCTCGAAGACCGACTCGTCGAAGCCGCCGAAGGTGAGCTCGTCGAGGGATGAGGACTGGGACATGTTCTGCGCCGGGATCAAGACCTTCGTCTTCTCGACGAGTCTGAATCCATCGACCTCGCGATAGGACTCGAAGATGTTGATCGTCCGCATCGGCCCCCCCAACGTCGCGGTGATGGCATCGGTGCCGCGGCGCAGGCCGGTCTCGGCTTCGAAGTAGATCGTCTGCTTCTTGCCATTGCCATCGACGGCCTCGACGCCCCAGCAGTCGAAGCCTTGGAAGTCACCGCGGGAGACGGTCTTCATCGACTCGAACCGCTCCGCATATTCGAGATCGGCAAACAAGTCCGCCTCGGACTGAACCGATCCGAGAAGATCCCCCTGGAGCACCTGGACGCCGACCATGTCGCCCGTCATCCATCCGACCTCGCCATCGTAGCCCTGGCGAATCTCACCGACGCCCGGGATGTCGCTGATGGTGAGCAGGCGATCGGGCGCCATGCTCCACCGCTCGACGGTCCCCTTCAGACCGATGGACGCCATCTCGAAGGTGAGCTTCATATGTATCTTTGAGTGCTCGCGGATCTGCTTCTCTCCGCCGATCGCCGCCACGTGTCGCTCGAACAGCTTCTCAGCCGAAGGCGCGTCCGCCGGTAGCTCGGTCGGCTCCGGCTCGGCTGGGACAGCCTCCTCAGCGACGGGCTCTGGCTCGGTGCGCGCGATTGCCTCCACCTTCCGATCTCCCGAGATGGCCACGATGTGCCGCCGCGCCCGGAAGTAGATCGTCCCTTCCGAGATGGCCGGCGTGGCCATGCACTCTTCACCGAGCTCGCTCACCGCGAGTGTCTCGAGCTCGCCGGCGTCCAGCACATGCACCGCGCCCGCTTCGCTCGTGAAGTACAGCTTGCCGTCTCCGGCGACCGGTGAGGCCGTGAAGCCTGTCTGCCCCTCACCTAGCCGCTGCCTGGCACGCACCTCTCCGGTCTTCGGGTCGTAGGACGTCACGACGCCGGCGTCGGTGCAGGCGATCAGCGTTCCGCGATACAGGATCGGCGTCTGCATGTACGTGCCTCTTCGGCTCTGGCTCCAGATCACCAGCTCCTCGCCCTCGGCGTCGAAGCCGTCCTCGATCTCCCCGCGCGCGTTGGCGTCGATGGCATAGATCGGGTTGAAGCGGCCATGACCGTTGGTGATGAAGACGATGTCGTCCGAGATGATCGGCGTCGGCACGGGCACGTCACCACCGCCCGAGAGCTTCCAAAGCTCCGCTCCGGTGTCGAGGTCGTAGCCGCCCATGTGGTGGTAGCCGTTGACGACGATCTGCTGGCGACCGTTCGCCACGTCGACCGTCGGCGTGGACCATGTCGGCACGTCGCTACGAGGGGTCCTCCAGATGTCGTCACCGGTCGCGACATCGAGCGCTGCGAGGAACGAGCCCTCCTGCACGTCGACTTGCAGAATGAGCTTACCTTCATGGAGGATCGGCGAGCTGGCGAAGCCGAACTGCGCCCCTTTGGCGGCGTACCAGCCCGAATCCAAGGCGCCGAAGTCCCTCTTCCAGAGAAGCTGCCCATCGACGTCGTAGCAGTACAGCCCCTCGGAGGCGAAGAAGGCGATAACGTGCTGGCCGTCGGTCACCGGCGAAGACGCGGCGTGGCTGCCCTTGGGGTGACGCTTCATCTTCGGGACGGCCTCGATCGCCGTGCGCAGCCAGATCAGCTCGCCGGTCTCCTTGTCGAGGCAGATCACCTGGAACTTGTGGGACCCTTCGTCGTCGACCGGCGCCGGCGAGCCGTAGAGGCCGACCTTCAATTCCGAGTCACCACCCTGTCGCACGGCGGTCGTCACGAAGATCCGATCGCCCCAGATCACTGGCGAGGAGTGGGCGAGGCCGGGGATCTCGGTGCGCCACCGCACGTTGGTACCGCTCTCGAGGCTCCACTCCGCCGGCAACGCGTGCCCTTCGGCGATGCCGCGTGCGTCCTTCCCGCGGAACGATGGCCAGTTCGAGTCGTCCGCGAGCACCGTCCCCGAAAGGAAGACGCTCAACACCAATATCCGGCCGACGAACGTGCGCGACATGAGGCTCCTCCGATTTCCTTGCGTACCGAGTGACGGACCCGGAGACAGCCAATGCGCGGAGGGCTTTCGAGGAGAATCCGGTGCCGGGGGTGGGGGAAGTCGGGGGCGTCAGTGCGAGGTCAACCAACGCGGCACCACGAGTATCCAGAGGCCCCAGGCGGAGGCGATCGGTACGAGGATCAGGATGCAACCTGATGTCAGGAGCGCTCCTGCCAGGAGAGTCCTCTCCTTCCAGGAGCGCTTCGGCGAATCCGGTTCCACGTCAGAATCTTCGACGACGTGAATGAAGAGCAGGTGGAGCCACCAGACGGCGAAGAAGATGATGGCGGGTAGAAAGACGACCCCGGCAAAAACGATCGAAGGGAGCAGGAGCACGAAGCCCGCTTCAGAAACAAGTCCCCAGCCGAGCCAGCGCCAGATCGCTCGGAACCCCGCCCGAAGCCCCTGCGGGCCGGCAGGAGCGAGTCCGACGTCCATCCTCCGCTCAACATCGCTCACTGCACGCGTCTCATCCAAGGCTGTTGGCTACCCGAGAAGCTTGTGCTCATCCACCATCAGTGGGTGGTCATCACAAAATACCACGGCCCGAAAACGTGTCTCACGGACAAGGGGCCGGCGATGATGCTGAAGCCCATGTGATCGACGGCGACCCGGCCCGTAGGATCGTAGAATTGGCCTTGCCAATCTCCGTGTGCGGCGAACCAGGGGATCACCGCTCTGACCGGTGGCTCGTCCGATTCGTCGACGATCACAGGCCCAAAGGCCTGTTCTCCAGCGGCGGCGGTAGCGAGTGCCTCGTCGACCGACGCCGTGTAGTCGGACAGGTTCATGAGCAGCTTGGCATGTAGGCCAATCACTGGCGCCTGCCACCCGACACCGACCGCGGCCAAGAGCACGGCAGCTCGAGTGGCCCTGGTCCTCCAAGATCTCGGCGAGCGATCTCCGACGTCTCCGGGAGCTCCGATGACGTGAAACAAGAAATGGCACAGCCACCAGAAGCCGAGCGCCAATACGGCAAGAAGAACCACGAGCATTAGAGGAGGGAAAGACAGGAGGAGATCGAAGAGAGCGTACGTCAGCGCGACACTGAACACGGCCAGCACCGACATGACGCCCAGGAACAGCCAGACTGCCCAGTGGCTATCCCGCAGCCAGCGCTTGGCGGTCGACCACGAGGCATCGGTTTCCTGGATTCTCCCGCGGCTCACGCTCATTGCACGCGGATCGTCCAGGCTCTTCGCGACTCGAGGAGCTTGTGCTCGTCTTCGATGACCCAGGGGAAGGGCTCTCCTTTGGGACGGGCGTCGTCGACGACGCGCACGACGAGGCGGTAGTTGCCCGGGTCCAGGTCCTCGACGGTGAAGGTGTGCTCGACGCGGCCGTCGCGCGTGCGCTTGCTCTTGCCCTCTTCCGGCTCTCCGAGGAGCGGCGGCATCTCGCGGCGAGCGATGCGAGGCGAGCGGCGCCAGCCGCGGGCGGCACCGACGACCTCGGGCTCGGGGAGCACATCGCCACCGCCCGTCGTGTCGAACGGCGCGAGGTACCAGGTCACCTGCAGATCGTGGGACGCCGGCTTCAAGACCGTGACCTGGAACTCCTTCTCTTCGCCTTCGGGGATCTCCACCTGCCCTTCCTCGACGGCCACCTCATCGATGGGGTCGACCATGGCATAGATCGAGAGCAAGACCGACTCGCGGCACACGCAGCAATAGTCACCACTTCCGTCCATCGCGCAGCCCTTGGCCGTCGGCTTCCAGGCGCCCTTGGCGCGACCGTCGGCACCTTCGAACGCGCTGACGCCAGGGATCTTCGCCTCGACGAAGTGCTTCCAGGGCAGGTCATCGGGCTCGGGGCTGTTGGAGATGTTGATGCCGTCGCGCGGGACGCCGCGATCTCCGGTGTCGGAGGAGTACTCGTCGGACAGGCGAGCGAAGGCATGCCCCATCTCGTGGATGATCGTGCCGGCATTCTCGCCGCCGACGACCGCGACACCGCCGCCGCCGGTCCCGAGGCTGCCCATCCGCACGAGCACGATCGCCAGCCCGTCATTCGCCGACGAGGCGCGCAGGTACTGCTGCACCGTGCCACGATCGACCGTCACCTGTCCCTGAGCACCGCCCGAGGAGCGCGCGTTGAAGGCGGTGTTGTAATCGCGGCCATTACCGTCGACACCGTTCTCTTCGCTGGCGACGTTCATCCGGTGGAAGTTGAAGTAGCTCTGATACTCTCGGTAGGTCGGGTTGCGGAAGAAGGCCTTCGTCACACGCTCGGCGCCGGAGACCATCGCCTTCTGGGCGCGCGGCTCGTAGAGATACCCGTCACCTGTGATGAAGACGTCGACGCGATTCGCAGGATCGCCGCTCTCGAGGACGGTCTCCATCGCCAGCAGCGGATTCTCCTCCTTGAGGTAGAGCGCCACGGCATCCCGGTGCTCGAAGCCGGGGTACTTCTCGGAGAGCTCCTCGTACAGCCGCCGTGCCTTCGGATAATTACCGCGACGCGAAAGCTCCTGCGCCTCGTCCCAGATCTTCTGGGCTTCCTCGTCGTCGACCGGCAAGGCCGAGAGGGCCAAGCCGCAGGCCATGACCAATGTCAGCATTTGGATGGCTCGTCGGCTCATCTCGACATCTCCTCCGTCAATATCGCTCGTCGGGATCGTTCCGGTCCGCCTCCTAGACGAGCAAGACGTCCTCGCGTTCAGAATCCCCTCAGAATTCGCGCTTCCTTGGCAGTACGAAGTAGAGCCGCTCGAGTGCCCGTGAATCCGAGGGGATCGGCCGTCGAGAGGGCTCCGGTTTCAAGTCCGCCCGCCCCTGGCGCATCCAGAGAGTGAAACGTACTCGGTTCAAAGGAGTGCCCAAGCCGAAGCGAGCCGGTGACCTGCCTGTCGGCGAGACCTTCCACGAGCGAGCTTGGGCCGGGGGACATCGTCCCGGCAAGACAGCGCACTCCGAATGCTCCCTTGCTCGGCACCTTCCTGCTCGATCGGTGGCGACGTCGAGGAAGCGGCTCCCTGCTCAGCAGCCGCTCCCCGTTTCGGTCGCGCGGGCTCTGGCTTGGTTCGCGCGGGATCTGAACTCAGCTCAGGCCGTGCTTCTTCGCGTAGTAGGCGAAGTTGCGGTAGTCGATCCCGAGGAGCTGCGCCGCCTCCTTCTTCTTGCCGTCGCTCCGGCGCAACGCCTCCTCGATGAGGCTGCGCTCGAGGTGCTCCACCCTCTGGCGAATGTTCAGGTTGTCGCCGTGCGACTCCGGTTTCGGCAATGCCGTCCCCTGATTGAGGATCCTTCGGACGGTCGTCGCCGTCAGCGAGGTGGTCCGCTCGAGGATCGTCGCGCGCTCGAGCACGTTCTTGAGCTCCCGGATGTTGCCGGGCCAATCGTACTGCCGAAGCGCCTCGAGCGCCTCCGCCTCGACCGACTCCAACCGCGAGCGGCCCCGCGTCGAGAACAGCTCGAGGAAGTGCTCGACCAGCCGAGGCAAGTCGTCCTTTCGAGCGGCGAGGGGAGGCACCTCGATCGGCAGGACATTCAATCGGTAGAAGAGGTCTTCGCGGAATTGTCCTTCTTGGACCCGACTCGCCAAGTCCTCATTCGTGATGGCGATCACCCGCACGTCGGCATGTCGCGTTTTCGACTCACCGACCACCGAGTACTCACCCGACTCGAGCACTCTCAAGAGCTTGGCCTGCGCGTCGAGCTTCAACGTCCCGATCTCGTCGAGCGCCAATGTCCCGTGATGCGCTTCGGCGAAGCGACCGGTGCGGTCCTCGGTCGCGCCGGTGAACGAGCCGCGGCGGTGCCCGAAGAACTCGCTCTCGAACAGGCCCTCGGCGATGGCGCCGCAGTTGACGCGCACGAATGGCTGATCCGCGCGCCCGCTCAGGCGATGGATCTCCTGCGCGACGAGCTCCTTGCCCGTTCCGCTCTCCCCGAGCACCAAGACCGTCGCGTCGGTCGGTGCGACATCCTCGATCAAGCGCAGGATTTCTCGAATCGACTCCGACTCGCCCACGATCACCGACGGCTCTTTGAGCTGGTCGACCTCGTGGCGCAGACGACGCACCTCACCGACGAGATTCCGATGCTCGGCCGCCTTGCGGATCAGAACGAGGAACTCGTCGGGATCGACCGGCTTGGTCAAGTAGTCGAAGGCACCCGACTTCATGCAGCCGACCGCATCCCGAACGGTACCGACACCGGTGAGGACGATCACTGGCAGCTCCGGGGCGAGGGCATGGAGCTTGGCGACCAGCTCGCTGCCCTTCATGCCGGGCATGCTCAGGTCGGTCACGACGACGTGCACGTCGACCTGCTCGCTCAGCCGCTCAAAGGCTTCCTCACCGCTCGCAGCAGCACTCGCCTCGATGTCGTCCGCTTCCAGCAGATCGACCAGGGAATTCCGAACGTAACTCTCGTCATCGACGACCAACACCCGCGTCGGCTCGCTCATCCTGCCTCGTTCACTCCTCTTTCGAGCTGGGTGCCGGTTTGATTCGCTCGGGTGAGGGGAAGCCCCACCGTGAACACCGCCCCACCTCCGGGACGGTTGGCGGCACGAATCTCACCGCCATGTGCGCCGATGATACCGAACGAGATCGAAAGACCGAGGCCGGTTCCCTCGGGCCGTGTCGTGAAGAACGGATCGAAGAGGCGCTCGAGGTCTGCCTCGGGGATCCCCGGCCCCGTGTCCTCGAAGCGCACCTCGAGGCGACCTTCGCTCACGCGCTGGACTCGAATCGTCAGCTCCCCCTGCCCCTTCATCGCCTGACCGGCGTTGAGGATGAGGTTCAAGAAGACTTGCTCCAGGCCGACGCGATCCCCCGAGATCGGCGGCAAGCTCTCCTCGAATTCGTGGACGATTCGAGTTCCCTTCAGGCCGCGATCGAATCGAGCGATGCGCTCGACGGACTCGAGCACGACATCGAGATCGAGAGGCTCGTTCCGAGTGGTGCGCGTTTGCGCGAAAGAGAGGAGATCCCGCACGATCGTCCGGACTCGGTCGAAGCCGTGCCGCACCATCTCGAGGTATCGGCCGCGCTTCGTCAGGTCGTCGCCCGACCGCTCGAGCAAGGCGAGATAGTTTCCGATGCCCTCGAGCGGATTGTTGATCTCATGGGCGACGCCGGCCGTGAGCCGCCCCAGATCGGAGAGCCGCTCCGCATGACGGAGCCGCATCTCGAGCGCCCGTCGGTCGCGCAGATCCCGCAGCCCGACCTCGAGCCTTTGCCCCGCGGCGAGCTCGACCGGCACGAGCCGGATGTCGACCGGCCGCTCGCCCCAGGCCTCCGCCAGGCGCCAATCGTGAAGATCCATCGACTCTCCGGATCGACAGTGAGCGATCGCGCTCTCCAGCTCGGCTCGCCGATCCTCGGGCACGAGCGCCGAGAGCTCGGTGCTGCCCGGCCCTTCAGAGAGGAGGTCTCGTGCCGCGCGATTGGTCTCGAGGATCCGGCCCGACTCTGGATCGACGATCAGAAGCGCATCACCGACGCCTTCGAGCAGGCTTCGGTATTGACTCTCCCGTGCGCTGAGCCGAATGGTGAAGACACCGATGACGATCAGGATGACGATCGTGATGCCGATCATCAACATCGTGCGCCGGAACTCGGCGCCGAGCAACTCGGCGGTGCCGATCAACGTGTCCCGCGGCAGCTCGTGGACGAGGATCCAACCGGGATCTGTCTCGAGGGACGCGGCGAGGTAGGTGTCCTCACCGTCGGTGACCTGGTCGATGCCGCCTTCGACGATGCGCTGAGCGATCGGCCAGGACAACGACGCACCGGCTCCTTCGGACGATGCGATCTGCCGACCCGCGCGATCGATGAGATAGGCGACGCCACCGGGCAAGGTCACGCTCTCGCGCGCCCGCTCGAGAAGGGGCACGGCAAAGAAGTCGAGCGTGATCGTGCCGAGGTAGCGGCTCTCCTTGTGGATACCGGCCTCGAATCGAATGACCTGGCGATTGCGCTCGGCGAGGTCGATGCGTTGATCGTCGCGGCGCATCCCGACCACTCGCACCTCACCGGGCTGCTCGATCGGAGCGGGTGGCTCGATCTGCCCCAGAGACTGCCAGGGCAACGACGCCACGCCGAGGCTGCCACCCATCGCTCCGATGCGCTCGAGGCGGCACCGCACGAAGCCGCGAGTGTCGACGAGCTGGACCCGCAGGAAGACCGAGTACCGGTGGAGGAACGCGTCGAGGTCGACCTCGGCGTAGGCATGGGCGTCCCGGTCCGCTTGGCTGCGCGGCTCGGTCTCGCAGAGCTGCTTCACCCGCGGGATCTCGGCGCAGTAGAGCGCGTGCTCGCGTGCGTTCTGGAGCTGCTTGCGCAGCTCGGCGGCCTCGCGCTCGAGGGTGCGCCCCGCACGCCCGAGCGAAGCCTCGACCGCCTCCCGGATCGCCGTCTCCTGACGGAACGCCCCCAGCCCGAGCTCCAGCCCGATCACCACGAGGATGGCCGCCCCGATCAGCCAATGTCGAACACGCCGCTGCATGCCGAGATTCTACCGCCGGTGCGGAGTCAACGGTATGTCGGTCAGAGAGGGTGTCCAAGCCGGCGCTGCCGAGCTCAGCCTTTCCTCTCGAGGAGGAGCTGCTCGGCGAGGTCGGTGAGGAACCATTCTTCGGGGATGCGGCCGTCCTCGAATCGGCTGGTGATCATGTCGCGGGCGAGCTCACGATGGTCCCCTCGTGTCGTCGAGCGGCTCTCGAAGCGCTCGCTCGTAGCGCTCCTCGATCACGTCACGTCCCCAGCGAACCTGGTGAACGGCCTCGACCTTCTGGAACCCGAACGAGCGATAGAGATGACCCGCGGCCTCTAGCCGGCTGACCGTCCACAAGACGATCGAGCGATAATCAGAGAGCGCGGCGAAATCGATCGCGTCTCCCAGGAGCCGTTTTCCCAGGCCGATGCCCCGAGCGTCGGGCGTGACCAGGAACCAGCGAAGCTGAGCCACATGCTCGCTCGCCGCCACGATCGCGATACAGCCGACGAGAGCGCGATCTCGTTCAACGATCCACAAGCGCTCTCGGGGTGCATCGGCGATGGCGAACCGGGCGAGCGGCTCGGCGACATAGGCCTCGAAGGTGGGATCGAAGCCATGCTCCGCCGCGTAGTGGACGCCGTGCATAGCAACGATGCGCCCGAGATCGCCGGGCGCGAGTGTCGTCCGGATCGTGATGGGAATGGGGTCTCGAGGCTCGTTCAAGGGACTTCTCGAAAGGGTCGAGCGAATCGCCCGATTCTGACAGAATCACCGCATCATGAGCACGAAGGAACCTGAAGGCCACTGCCGGCTGTGCGGCCGGCGGCGGCCCTTGACCTTCCATCACCTGATCCCGCGCTCGCTCCACTCGAACAAGTGGTTCAAGAAGCGCTACGCGCGCGAGGAGCTGCAACGCGGGATCGACATCTGCCGCGACTGTCATTCAGCGATTCACCGCTTCGCCAGCGAGAAGGAGCTTGGCCGAGACTGGAACACGGTGGAAGCCCTGCTCGCGCACGAGGAGATCGGCAAGTTCGTCCGCTGGCTGAGAGGCCGAGACTCGGCCGGCCGCATCCGCACGCGGTGATTCAGGCGCGGTCTCGCTCAGTTCTTTGGATGGCTTCGGCCACTCGTCTTCCGGCGACGGTAGGTGAAGGCTCGCGAAGAAACTGGTACTGCTGCAACAGACTCGGGACGCGTGAGACATCGAGGTCTTCCGTCACGACCGGGATGATGAACTTGTGATCTGCGACCGCCGCGCCGATCTCGAAGAACACCCAGGGGCTATCGACGCTCTCCGGGCTCAGGATCACGACGAGAAACCGGCTCGCCCGAAGTGCCTCTTCGACCTCGTCCTTCCACCGAGTGCCCGGCATGAGCTCCGCCACGTCGAACCAGGCCGTCACGCCGGCGTCGCGTAACGCTTGGGCAAATTCCGAAACCCAGGCACGGTCCTTCATCGAGTAGGAGAGGAATACGTCGTAGCCGCCGTCTCTAGGCATCGGTTCCGGTGCTCCTGACTCGATCGCGAAGCTGCTCGAAGTACTGGTCGATGTCGTTCAATCCGATGATATCACGCTTCTTGAGAAAGACAGGTGTGTTGGGTTGGGCCTGAAAGGCGTGGGCATCCATGCCGTGCAGAACCACGACGATCGGGATTCGACGGATCCAAGCGGCCCCGATCTCGGCCCAGACATAGGGCCTCTCGAGAGACCAAGGCGTGAAGAGCACCAAGAACTCATCCGCTTGGTCGAGAAACTCTCGAATGTCCTCTTCGAACTCTGCGCCGACATCGATGTCGGCCTCATCCAGGAACGATCGAGCGCCGCAGGCGACGATCTCCCGGGCAATCTGGCGAGCGACCCAAGTGTCCTCCCCAGAGTGACTGACGAAAACCAGCCTGCTGTCCACGTCTCTTGGCACTCGATCACCCGCGAACTGGAGGGCCGACTCTGTGCTGGTGCGACAATCGTAGCGAACGGATCGTGATCCTGCGAGAGCGAAGGAGCTGCGGGAGGGACGCCCTTGCTTCCGGTGGGTCAGTGATCCGGCCTGGAGATGTCCCGGGCGTCGGAGATCAGGTGGCTGACGATCTGCCACTCGTCGCCGCGGCGCTCCAGGACGCGCAGGTGAGAGGTCCGGCGTGTCGGCAGCGATTCGCCCGCGCTGTTCTTCTGGCCGCTGCGCTCGTTTCGGGACCACTCGATCGCGAAGCTGCTCGAAGTATTGGTCGATGTCGTTCAATCCGATGTTCGGCAGACCAGCGCAGCACCCCGACGGACACGCCAAGCTGTCAGCGGGAGGCGCCCCCGTCTCTCGCGGGCTCACGACTCGGCGATCCGAGGATGGTCCTGCAGGACGGCCCCTCGCATGTGACCTAAGCCGTGCGGAAGGGCTCCCAGCCACACGTGGCGGTTGACAGCAACTGGCAGTAACTGCAAGATTCTCGGGCCTGCCCGTGGCCAAGAACCCGGACCCGGCGGGCGAACCTGGCTCGCTCTCGATCGCCCGCGTCGACCCGCTCCCGCACCAGCTCGAGGCGGTCTTCGAGTACTTCCTCGCGCTCCCGCGCATCCGCTTCTTGCTCGCCGATGACCCGGGAGCGGGCACCTCGTCGAGAAGGGCGTCGGCCGTGCCACGACGTTGTGGAAGCTCGCGCAGTCGCTCTCGGCGCTCTATCCGGCCGGGACCGCCGAGAAGCGCTGGGTGGACGGCGTGTTGGCGCGCAACAAGGGACTAGGGTTCGGATGATGCAAGAATGGAGGAACACCCATGAACTGGAGTGAGCGGATCACCGTGGACCCGAATGTCCTGGTCGGGAAGCCGATCATCAAGGGGACGCGGATTGCGGTGGAGTTCGTCGTCGATCTCCTGGGGCGCGGGTGGACCGTGGAGCGGATCCTGCAGG
>JAVJTD010000479.1:0-6058 GCA_040219065.1 Planctomycetota bacterium | reverse complement strand
CTCCGAGTGGCCCCTTGCTCGGCACCTTCTGGCTCGATCGTCTGCGATGTCGAGGAAGCGGCTCCCAGCTCGACAGCCGCTTTCCGTTTCGGTCGCGCGGGCTCTGGTTTGGCGGCATGCTCCGCCCCCCGGCAGCATCGGGCCACGGAATCTCAGAACTGAGATCCGGGGTCTCTTCGAGGCACTTGGAAGGAGGACACGGAAACCGGCTGAAGCCGGCGGTCCGATTGCGGCATGTTTCAAGTCAGCCTCAGTCGAGCTCCTCGACTTCGGCCTTGTGGCTCCGGGTCATCAGGGCGGTGACGGCTTCGTTCGGGTCCAGGTCCTCGAAGAGGATGCAATAGACCTGCTCGATGATCGGGAGCTCGACGCCCAGCCGCTGGGCGAGGCCGTGGACGGACCTCGCGGTCCAGACACCCTCAGCGACCTTCTCGGTGCTGGCCAGGATGTCTTGCAGGCGCTCGCCGCGGCCGATGCGCTCGCCGACGCTCCGATTGCGGCTGTGGCGGCTGAAGCAGGTCGTCGCGAGATCGCCGATGCCCGAGAGGCCGAAGAAGGTCTCCCGCCTGGCACCGAGGCGTTGGCCGAGGCGAGCGATCTCGACGGCGCCGCGGGTGAGGAGTGCCGACTTGGCGTTGTCGCCGAAGCCGAGCCCGTCGATCATACCGGCCGCGACGGCGATGGGGTTCTTCAGGGCGCCGCCCAGCTCGACGCCGATCGGGTCGGGGCTGGTGTAGATTCGAAAACGATCCGTCGAGCACACACCCTGCACTCGCTCGGCGACGGCTTGGTCCTCGGCTCCGACGACGACGCTGGCCGGGAGGCGGCGTGCGACCTCTTCGGCGTGGGACGGCCCCGAGAGCACGGCGAGGGGACGTCCGTCGTCCAGAGCCTCTCGCCAGATGGTCGTCGGCAGGCGCAGCGTCTCGTTCTCGATGCCCTTCGAGGCGGAGACGATCGGAACCCCTTCGGGCAGCGCGGGCCGGACCTTCTCGATGACGCTCGAGAGGAACTGGGTCGGGGCGACCGAGACGACCAGCTCGGCGCCTCGCATCGCCTCTTCCGGGTCGGCCGTGATGGCGAGGTCACTCGGCAGCTCCACGCCGGCGAGGAACTTCTCGTTCACTCGCCTCTGCCGAAGCGTCTCGACGTACTCGGGAAACGCGCCCCAGAGAGTCGGCTGTGCGCCAGCTCCGTGCAAGAGCAACGCCAACGCCGTCCCCCAACCGCCATCACCCAACACCGCAACCTTCATTCACTCATACCTTGCACGAGATCAGCTTCCTTCGAGAGGGTCTTTCTTACGAAACGCGTTCTCCTCGCCCCGCACCATCCGAATGATGTTGCTCCGATGGCGCACGAGGACGAGCAGCGCCAATGCGATCGTCGCCACGAACACGTCCAGCCTCTGCTCGAGCACGGCGTCTCGCTCCAACGCGACGAGCGTGGGGGGAAAGGCGAGCGCCATCACGATCGATGCCAGCGCCACGACGCGCGTCGTGAAATAGATGACCAGCCAGAACGCACCAGCGATCAGCGTCGTCGCCCAAGCGACTCCGAGGAACACGCCGAACATCGTCGCCACGCCCTTGCCGCCTCGGAATCCGAGGTAGATCGGGAACACGTGGCCGAGGATCGCCGAGACTCCGCACGCCATCGGCAACGAGAAGCGCCAATCCGTCGCCCCTGCTTCTTGGGCCAGTGCCCGTCCGACCAAGACCGGGACCAGCCCTTTGAGGACGTCGCAGGCGAATACGGTGTAACCGATCGGCTTGCCCAGGGTCCGCACGACGTTGGTGGCACCGACGTTTCGACTGCCATGCTCGCGGATGTCGATCCCCCCCTTCCAGCGAGCGATCAGAAGCCCGAACGGAATCGCTCCGAGCAGGTAGCTGCCGAGGATCAGGAGTATGGCGACCATCGCTGGCTTTGCCCTGGGCCTTCGAATACGATTCGCGCGCCGAGACGGGCGAGGCTACCCCAAACCGAGAGACTGCGCAACGCATCCACATGGCACGCCGTATCGCATCCCGAGACACCGTGATCGGAGTCGACACCGGCGGCACCTTCACCGACCTCGTGATGATCGATGGTGACGGGCTACGCGTCGAGAAGGTCCCATCGACTCCGAGCGATCCGGGTCAAGCCGTGCTGAATGCTCTCGAGCAAGCCGGCGCGCTCGACGGCCAAGGCCGCATCGTCCACGGAACGACCGTCGCCACGAACACGCTGCTCGAGCGGAAGGGTGCTCGCTGCGCGCTCGTCACCAATCGCGGCTTCGAGGATCTGATCGAGATCGGCCGACAGAATCGGCCGTCGCTCTACGACCTCGACGTCACGCGCAAGCCTCCCCTCGTGCCGCGCTCGCTCCGATTCGGCATCGCGCAGCGCACCAGCGCCGATGGCAAAGAGCTCGTCTCTCTGCGCGACCGTGACCTGGAGAGCCTCTCCAAGCGACTGGCGAAGGCCGAGATCGAGTCCGTCGCCATCGGGCTCCTCTTCTCCTACCTCTCCCCTGCCGCCGAGCGCCGAATCGCGCGGGCGCTGCGATCGCTTCGGCTGCCCCTCTCGATCTCGGGCGAGCTCGCGCCGGAGTTCCGCGAGTACGAGCGCTTCTCGACCACGGTGATCAATGCGTACGTCGCGCCGCGCATGGATCGGTACTTGGGACGTCTCCTGCGAGTGCTCGGCCGCGAGCGGCTCTTCGTGATGCAGTCCAACGGCGGACTCGTCTCGGCGAGCGAAGCGCGCCGAGAGCCCGTCCGGACCGTCCTGTCCGGGCCGGCCGGCGGCGTGGCGGGAGCGTTCCTCGCCGGGCGCGCCTCCGGCATCGACCGGCTGATCTCGTTCGACATGGGCGGCACCTCGACCGACGTCTCGCTGCAGGACGGGACGATCCCGACGGCGGGCTCGATGTCGATCGACGACCTGCCCGTGCGCTTACCGGTGGTACCGATCCACACCGTCGGCGCCGGAGGCGGATCCATCGCTCGCCTCGACTCGGGCGGTGGCCTCAAAGTCGGACCCGAGAGCGCCGGCGCGGATCCCGGACCGATGTGCTACGGCCGCGGCGTGGAGCCGACCGTGACCGATGCCAACCTCGTCGCAGGGCGCTTGCCGGCGAGCGGCTTGCTCGGCGGCGAGATGTCGCTCGACATCGAGCGGGCGCGTCGCGGTATCGGCAGCCTCGCGCGAGAGCTCGGTGTCTCGCCCGACCGCGCAGCCGAGGGCATTCTTCAGATCGCCAATGCCACGATGGTGCGGGCGATCAAGACGATCTCCCTGCAACAGGGTCACGATCCACACGACTTCACGCTCGTCGCTTTCGGCGGCGCCGGTGGCCTGCACGCCAGTGACCTCGCGCGCGAGCTCGGTATTCGGCGGGTCCTGGTGCCACCGCACCCGGGCGCCCTGTCCGCGCTCGGCATGGCGATGTCGGACGTGCTTCGCGACGCGTCACTCTCGGTACTCCGCCGCTGGGATGGAGCGAGCACGCGACGCCTGCTCGAGAGGAAGCTCGATGGCTTGGACCGCAGACTCGGCAAGGCATTGGGATCCGAGAGGAACATCGCGTTCGAGCGGACGGCCGAGCTGCGCTACGTCGGGCAGTCCTTCGAGATCGCCGTTCCTTGGTCCGAGCGCCTGCTCGAGGACTTCCACGCAGAGCATCAGCGCCTTTACTCACACCATCATCCGGGTCGACCGGTGGAGGTCGTGACGCTGCGCGTGCGGGCGCGGGTGCCGAGCACGACCCGCCTGCCGCCGGCCTTGGTGAAGCGACCATCAGGCGGAGAGACCTCGGCTGAGGTGCTCTTCTCCGGCCGACGCATGAAGACGCGCATCGTGAATCGTGATCGCATCGGCGCGCAGTTCCTGCGGGGACCGTTGATCTCGACGGAGCAGACGTCGACGGTGGTCGTCCCTCCCGAGGCCCGGGTGAAGCGCCTGCCTTCTGGGAGCCTTCTGATCGAGGTGTGATCGGGCAGCCGCGATACGCGCGTACGGGACGCCCGCGTTCCCAGTGGCTTCGACTCGCTCAGTAGAGGAAGCGGGTCTCTTCGGGCTGGATGCGCTCGACTCTGGCGAGGTCGATCGTGATCGTGAAGATCGAGGCGTCGTACTCGGCGCGATAGAGGGCTCGCTCTTCGTCCTGACCGATCCAGACTCGGCCGGCCGTCTCGGTCGGCTCGCGGGTTCCGTCGGGGTTGATCTCGGTGAAGTCGACCTGTACCAGGGCACACGGCACGACGCGATCTTGCCAGTCGAGATCCTCTTCACCGACGCAGGAGAAGGTCATCTCGAAGAACCGGAGGCCACCCGCGACCCTCATTTGAGTGCGGAAGCCTGGCTGGAACTCGGATCGCCGGAGCAAGTGCACCGCGGCGAGGGGGTCGATGAAGGAGTCGAATCCTTCCGGCGGTGCCTTGATCGAGCCGTCGCGCATCAGCAAGCGCAGCTCACCTTCTTCGGTCTTGGGGTACTCGAAGATCCGCTCGCGCAAGACCTCGGAGCGCTCTTGCCTCACGATCAACCGGTGCGGCACCAGGTCGGCGCCGAGGGTGGTCTCCAGGCGGGTCCAGCGGCCGCTGAAGAGACGGGCGATGCCGATGTCGCGCGCTTCGAAGAAGAACCGGAAGACGTCGGGATCGTTGCCGATCTCCCTCGAGCCGAGCACGGACTCACCGAGCGAGAGACCCAGCCAGCTCGCCTCGTAGAAGTACGCCGTCCCCGACGACGTCTCGACCTCGGTCGAGATCGGTGCTTCGTGCCACTCGGAGAAGCTATCGACCGTCGCCCAGGATCCGAGGCGACAGGCGTGCCCAGCGCCGAGGATGAAGAAGACGGTGACGAGTACCGAGTAGCGCGGCCGACGAGTACGAGTCGGCGGAGTGTTCGTGACCGGCAAGGACGGGATGGACGCCATCTTGAGCCTCCCCTATCGAGGCAGCGAGTCGCGTCGATCGAAGATCGACGTTCGACGAGGCCACTGCCGAGAGGCGCACATCGCGACGAGTCCCAGCCGGCCCGTCTTGATGTTTCGTCGGGGAGACGCGGTCGAATTGATTCGATTTCCGCGGAGAGGGAGGCTTTGCAGGCAAGTCTGGTTGAGGTGGGCGAGGCGATGGAGGAGAGGCAGGAAATGGACTCAGTAATCGAGCTTCCAAGTCCCTTGATCGCCGATCTCGAGAGTCCCCCCGATGCGACTGAGCAGCGCCCGCGCTTCCTCGATGACCTGCTGAACCTCATCGATCTCGAGGCGAGCGTCACCCGGAGCGCGCGAGAGCGCCCGACCGTAGTGCACCGAGTAGTATCTCTCGGCGATGCCGCGCGTCGTCAGCTCGGGTCCGTCCGCGAGCAAGACGGAGAACAAGCTGCGGATCGGCTTCCTGTGCGCGTGGATCATGATCAGATCGCCGAGCGGATCATCATCGGCGAGTCCGTTGAACTCGTCGCGCAGGATCTCGAGCATGTCCTCGAAGAACTCGTCGAACTCGCCGCCGGGGCGTTCCTGAAAGTTTCGGGAGTCGAACTTCGCCATGGTCCAGGCTCACTGAAAGAGACAGACCCGCGCGGCGAGCAAGCCACGCGGGTCGCGGGTCGTTCCTGTCGTTCGACTATAGCCAGCGAAGTGACTGACAGAAAACCGATTTTCGAGGGCGTCTCAGAGCGATGCGAATCGCGAAACCCGGCTCGAGCCGGCGATGAAGTGCCCAAGCCGAGCGAGCCGGAGACCGGGTAAGTCTGCGAGGGCTTTCCCAAGCGAGCTTGGGCCGGGGGACGCCGTGAACCTACTGGAGCGGCGAGTCTGTTCCGCGATCCAAGCGGGCGGGACGCCCGCGTTCCCAGTGGTTTCAGATCAGGCGCGCCCCCGGCGCGGCGCCGGAGCATACAGTGGTGAAACTGGGCCTGAGGGCGTGGGCGATGGAGTGCCCAAGTCGAGCGAGTCAAAGACCGAGTCTGTCGGCGAGGGCGCTGCGCAAGCGAGCTTGGGCCGGGGCGCACCGTGCCGCCACGACAGCGCACTCCGAGCGGCCCCTTGCTCGGCACCTCCCAATTC
>JAVJTD010000477.1:0-72878 GCA_040219065.1 Planctomycetota bacterium | reverse complement strand
TTCCGATCTAACCGACAGGTCAAAAGACCTCTCCCCGTGTCCCCCGTGTATGAATCTCCGTGTCCCCCGTGCCCCCCGTGTAAGAACCCCCGTGTTCCCCGTGCCCCCCGTGTAAGAACCCCCGTGTTCCCCGTGCCCCCCGTGTAAGACCTCCGTGTTCCCCGTGCTCCCCGTGTAAGAACTCCGTGTTCCCCGTGCTCCCCGTGTAAGAACCTCCGTGTTTCCCGTGCTCGCCGTGTGTGAGAGAATCTGCCAAGACACTCAATCAGGTGGAGACATGACGCACACGATTCCATACCCCGATTGGCAGGCCAGCTTGGACGAGCCGGCCCGGGAGTTCCTCGAGTCCGCGCGGAAACGGGTCGCGGAAGAAGGCGCTGACGCGATTCCGGTCCTCTTACCGGCGCTGCCGCGCAAGATCGGTCGCCTGAGCGCCGCGGCCGGCCTCGCCGTCGTCCGAGGGCGCGTTTGGGATTGGGGCGCCTGGCGCAACTGTGACCTGGCGGCCCTCGAGCTCATCGAGGAAGCCGAGATCTCCGATGCCATGCGGGTCGACCTCTTCCTGCACGGGGACATGGAAGAGCGCGTGATGACGATGCGCACCCTCGCCCCGGCCCCGGTCACCGATGCGACGGTCGAGCTCTTGGGAGAAGCGCAGCGGACGAACACGGTTCCTCACTTCGAGGCTGCGATCTGCGACTCGAACCTCTTGGTGCGGGCGCTCGAGCATCCGAGCTTCGGGATCGAGGACTTCAACCGGATGATCCTCAAGCTCGCCTTCATCGGCCTCCCGCTCTCCCGCGTTCTCGAGGTCTGCGATCATGCGAACGAAGACCTCTCCCGGATGCTGCAGGATCTGGCGACCGAGCGCGAAGCGGCCGGCCGCGCGGTCTGGCCGGACACGAATCGCTTGATCGCCCGCGCTCCGGCGCCCGGCACCTTGGCGCGTCTGATCGGCGGCCTCGAGCACGGCGACGACCAGCAGCGATTGGCTGCGGCAGAAGGCATCGCGGCGATGCCGCCGCGCCCCGAGCTGGCCGAGCTGGCCCGCGAGCGCCTGGAGCGCGAGCCCCGTTCCGAGATTCGCATCGCCCTGGAGCGAATCGCCAGCCTCTGAAGCTTCTCTCATTTGATGATTCCGCCTCCCGATTGAAGGTCCACCGAAATGCGCATCTTCGAGCCTCACGCCCACATGTTCAGCCGTGTCACCGACGACTATGAGCGCATGGCGCTCGCCGGCGTGCGCGCCATCCTCGAGCCCGCCTTCTGGCTCGGCCAGAACCGCACCAGCGTCGGCACGTTCATCGACTACTTCGACACGATCATCGGCTGGGAGCGCTTCCGAGCGCAGCAGTTCGGCATTCATCACTTCTGCACGATGGCGCTCAACCCGCGCGAGGCGAACGACGACCGCGTCAATGACGACGTGATGACGATCCTGCCCCGCTACCTCGAGAAGGACAGCGTGCTCGGCGTCGGAGAGATCGGCCTCGACGATCAGACTCCCAAGGAAGAGAAGTACTTCTTGGCCCAGGTCGACCTCGCCAAGCAGCACGGCCTGCCTGTCCTGATCCACACGCCCCACCGGGACAAGAAGAAGGGCTTTCATCGCATCGTGGACCTGATTCGCGACGCCTCGTTCCCGATGGAGCACGTCCTCCTCGACCACGGGAATGAAGAGACCATCAAGATCACCAAAGAGCTCGGCTGCTGGTCCGGCTTCTCGATCTACCCGCACACCAAGATGGATCCCCACCGCATGGTGACGATCCTCAAGGAGTACGGCGTCGAGAAGATGATCATCAACAGCGCCGCCGACTGGGGCATCAGCGATCCCTTGCTCGTGCCCAAGACGGTGATCGCCCTCGAGCAAGCCGGCTTCCCCGACGAGGCCATCGAGAAGCTCGTCTGGGACAACCCCATCACCTTCTTCGAGCAAGGCGGCCGCCTCGATCGAGCGGAGCTCGAGAAGCCGGCCAACATCGATCGCCGGGAGACCTGGGACGGCAACTCCGTCCTGCGCGGTCAGGACCCCGACAAGTACTGAGCCATTGCCGTGGGCCTCGAGGAGTACCGGAAAAAGAGGGACTTCTCCAAGACTCCCGAGCCGTCGGGTCGCCAGGGCCGCCGGCGTCAGAAGAACCTCTCCTTCTGCGTCCAGCTCCACCTCGCCACCCACCGCCACTACGACTTCCGGCTGGAATTCGGCGGGCGCCTCCGGAGCTGGGCCGTCCCCAAGGGGCCAGACCTCGACCCGAGGGAGAAGCGGCTCGCCGTGCGCGTCGAGGACCACCCCATCGCCTACGGCTCCTTCGAAGGCGTCATCCCCAAAGGGCAGTACGGCGCCGGCACCGTGCTTCTCTGGGATCGCGGCGAGTGGATTCCCAAAGGCGATCCCGAGGCGCAGTACGAAGAAGGCGCGCTCAAGTTCGAGCTGCGCGGCGAGAAGCTCATGGGCCTCTGGACGCTCGTCCGGATCAAGAACAGGGACGGCGGCGACCCGGACAAGCACTGGCTCCTCATCAAGGAGCGCGACGATGAGGCGCGCAGCGGCGCCGCGGCGAGGGTCATCGACCTCAGGCCGGAGAGCGTCCTGACCGGCAAGCTGGTCGAGGAGATCGCCGCTCGCCCCGAGCGGCAGTGGCCCCCGCCCGAAGTCGAGGTCCTGGCGCCCGATCCCGAGAGAATCAGTGGCGCGCAGAAGGCGACGTTCCCGAAGAAGATCGCGCCCTCGCTTCCGACGCGCGTGCCGGCGCCCCCCGCCGGCGACGATTGGTGGCACGAGATCAAGCTGGACGGCTACCGCGGGCTCATCAGCGTGCAGGACGGAAGGGCTCAATTCTGGACGCGCAACGGTCACGACTGGAGCGAGCGGCTGCCGTCCCTCTGCCGGGCCGCAAAGAGGCTCCCGGTGCGTAGCGCGTGGCTCGACGGCGAGCTGGTGGCGCTCGACGAGCGCGGCATCTCGAGCTTCTCGGCGTTGCAAAATTCCCTGAGTGGCGGCCGCGACGCTCTCCTCGTCTTCTACGCCTTCGACCTTCTCTACCTCGACGGCTGGGACCTGCGCCGGGCGCCTCTCGAAGCACGTAAAGCGGCCCTCGCCCGCCTCCTCACCGGCCAGCCCGATGAAGGTCCCCTCCTTTACTGTGATCATCATGAGGGGCAAGGCGAGGCGTTCTTCGAGCAGGTGAAGCGATTCGGCTTGGAAGGGATCGTCTCCAAGAAGAAGAGCGCCCGGTACGTCTCGGGACGCTCGGACCTGTGGTTGAAGGTCAAGCTGACCGAGCGCGAGGAGCTGCTCGTGATCGGCTTCACCCGGCCCAAGGGCTCCTCGGTCGGCCTCGGCGCGCTCGCCCTGGCCCTACCCGATGAAAGCCAAAGGCTCCGCTATGCCGGCAAGGTGGGTACAGGCTTCAGCGAGGCGTCCGCGGTCGAGATCCTCGCGCGGCTGGCGCCGCTCGTCCAGGACCACTCGCCGCTCGCGCCCGAAGACGTGCCGAAGGAGCTCAAGCAAGTGACCTGGGTGCGGCCCGAGGTGGTCGCCGAGGTGGAGTTCACCAGCCGAACCGAGAACGGCCAGCTCCGACATCCTTCCTTCCAAGGGCTGAGAGACGATGTCGATCCCGGCGACCTGCTCGCGAAGGTGAACGCGCCGATAGCGAGCACCGAAGTGACTCCGGCGCCGAAGAACGGCTCGGACGAGGCGCTTCGCATGCTCGATGCGATCGCGGGGATGGACCTCACCAACCCGGGCAAGGTGCTCTACCCCGAGTGCGGCGTCAACAAGATGGATCTCGCGGTCTACTACGCGAGCATCGCCGAGTGGATCCTGCCCCACCTCGAAGGGCGCCCCCTGAGCCTCTTGCGTTGTCCCGATGGCCACACGCGCGAGTGCTTCTTCCAGAAGCACGCCTCCCTGGGAATGCCCGATGGGATCCAGGTCTTGCACAACGAGCGCGAGGGTAAGGAGCAAGAGATCCTCACCCTGCGCGATCTGCGTGGCTTGCTCGGTCTCGTCCAGCTCGGCGTGCTCGAGATCCATCCCTGGGGTTGCCGGACCGACCGCATCGATCGCCCCGACCGGCTGGTCTTCGACCTCGACCCCGGTCCCGGCGTGAGCTGGCAGAACCTCGTGGCCGGCACGCTCACCGTTCACCAGCTCCTCGAGGAGCTCGGCCTCGAGTCCTTCGTCAAGACGACCGGCGGCAAGGGCTACCACGTCGTAGTCCCGATCGAGCGCCGCCTGCCCTGGGACCGCGCCAAGCAGTTCACTCTCGGCATCGCCCGCCTGCTCGCAAAGCGTCACCCGACCCTCTTCGTCGCGACCTCGAACAAGGACGCCCGCACCTGCCGCATCTACCTCGACACCTTGCGCAATGCCCAAGGCGCGACCGCTGTCGCGGCGTTTTCCACTCGCGCCCGCCCCGGCGCTCCGGTCTCTGCCCCCATAGCCTGGCCCGAGCTCGAAAAGGGCGTCCGTCCCGACCAGTTCGACGTGAAGAACCTTCCCAGGCGGCTGGGTACCCTCGAGCACGATCCCTGGGCCGACCTCGATCGAGTGCGACAGCGGGTCACCCAGTCGATGGAGCGTGCGATGGGAGGCCGGAAGTGAGGAGATCGAGAGCCGACTCGGTCCGCCAGTCTCGGCGGACACGAGCCGGCGCGTGAATTCTCAGAACTTCATTGCGTCACGAACTCGATCTCCCGGCTGGCCGACGTCGCCTTCAATGTGTTCAGGTCCCAGGTGGCAACAGCGCTGTATACCCGAATCCCGGGAGAGACCGCGGGGAACACGAGGTCCGGAGTTCTCGCCCTGCCCATCGCGTCGACGGTTCCCTGCAGGCTCGTGCCCATCTGGATACCGATCTGCGTGCAGCTATCGAAGATGAGCGGGAGGAACACTCCTCCCGGCAGAGGGAGGAGACCGCGGCCCGAGCAGCTCAGCATCACCTGCGCCATCGTGCCGGTCTCCGAGGACGGCGTGGCTTCGACGGTGTAGTGCACGGTCTGGCCGGCCGCGGGAGTACCGTGGAGGAGCAGGAACGGACCTGGCCGGAGCTTGATCGCGTAGGCGTCTCTCTCGCCATTGAAGGTCGAGTCGAAAGCGCCGGGCGTCACCGGGAACGTGGACGAGTACGTGCGTCCCGTCAGGTACACGGTGCCGCTCGCGTCGATCGTGAGGTGAGGACGGTCCGCGTTGTTGAGCTCCGACTCGCAGATGAACTTCAGCGCGTGGAGGTAGGATCCCGTCGCATCGACGAGGGCGAGAATCGTCCAATGCCGGGTGAAGACGGGAGGAACCGACAGGGTCGTCCCCGTGACGTACGAGATGCCCGTCGCCCGGTCGAGAGCGAAGTCACTGAAGCGCTCATTGTTCCCGGCGCCGAGGAAGGTCGAGAAGACGAGCGAGCTCCCGGTGGCGTCGAATCGGGTCAGGAAGCCATCGACCCGGTTGTTGGTGGTGTCGTACGCACCCGGCGTGACGGGGAAGTCATCCGAGGATGTCTCGCCGAGCACGTAGGCCTCACCGGCATCGTTCACCTCCACCTTCCGCCCATCGGGGATATCTCCCGTGCCCCCGAGGAAGGTCGAATAGACCAAGGAGCTGAAGGTGGGATCGAGCTTCGTGACGTACAGCTTGCTGCGATGCCACGTCGTGTCGAAGGCGCCGGACGTGGTCGGGAAGCCCTCTCCAGGAATGCCGAGAACATAGGCGTTGCCGCTCGAGTCCACGGCGATGTCGTACGCCGCCTCTCGGGCGGTCGGATGCCTGATGTCCGCTCCCAGGAAGGTTGCGTAAACGAGCTGGCTGCCGGTGGGATCCACCTTCGCGGCGAATCCGTCGCCGACGTCTCCCAGCGTCGTGTCAAAGGCTCCCACCGTGACCGGAAAGTCCTCCGAGTCTGTGTACCCGGCGAGGTAGATGGCTCCCAAGGTATCGACGGCAATGCCATTGACCGCGTCGTAATCCTTGCCGCCGAGGTAGGCGGCGAAGAGAAGAGCGCCACTTGAATCGAGCTTCCCGACGAAGCCTGTGTGGTAATTCATCGTTTGACCGAAGGACCCCGGAGTGACGGGGAAGTCGGTCGACGACGTCCCTCCGGCAAAGGCGAGGTTTCCGAAAGGATCGATGGCGATGGAAATTTCTCGCTCTGCCTTCGCACCACCCAGATAGGTCGCGTAGAGCAGGGATCCTGCCGGGTCGAACTTGGCGATGAAGACATCCTCGGCATTCGGGGTGACATCGAATGCGCCCGGCGTGACGGGGAAGTCGATCGATTGAGTGTAGCCGGCGACGTACACCGCCCCTGTGCCGTCCACGGCGATCGAGCGGCCCTCATCCTGGCCCGAGCCACCCAGATACGTACTCCATTCGAAGCTCGGGTCGATGACCAAGGGCTGGCTCGGATCGTAGTCCCCGGTCCAGAAGCCCACGCCACCGTCTCCGAGAAGGCGGAATCCGCCTTCGACCGCTCGGCGCTCCCCTTCGATCTCTTGGTAGAGGATCGGCTCGTCCTCGATCAGAAGGCCCAGCGGCGTCTCGATCCAGAGTGCGCCCTCATGAACTTCGAGGTGATGGGCGCCACCGTACGCAAGACCAATGCGAGCGATGTCGTTGCCGGGCTGAACGATCCAGTCGGCCTTCAGCTTTGAGCCTTGGCCGCGGTAGACCAGGTCGATACCGGGATAGATCTCGCGATACACGAGGCTGCCGTAAGTGCGCAGTCCTTCGTACCGCTCCGAACGATTGCGATAGATGTTGACGCGCGTCGTCGCCTCGTCCCGCGCCTCCAGTCGAATAGTGGAGCTGGCATCGATTGGCGTCAGTCGCAGCGAAGAATGCTGACTCAGGGTCGCTGCCGTCTGCAGCGAGAGGACGATCGCATCCTCCGAAAAGAACGCGTCGAGTGCCCCCGTGCGGGTGTAGTAGGCAGCCGAGCCTACGACCTGGCCGCAGTTCTCGACGAACAAGAGCGGAACGCTCGGAGACGTGGCCGCTGTCGCGGCGTCCGCTGCAGGCGATTGTCCGAGAGCAGGCGCCGAGAAGAAGAGGAGGAAGAGCATCGCGGCGATCGCGAGCATGGCGATCAGCCACCAGGAGCTCCTCGAGAGGTGCAAGGGAAAGGACATGGTCGGACCTCCTTCCAACGAGAGCGGACGGGAGTTGATCGCCTCCCGCCACCGGTTGCTTCATCAACCCTCGGCAAAGGCCGGTCCAACCCCAGAATCGTCAGAGTCAGCCACATCCGTGCCTGGCCCCATCTCGTTTGTCACCCGAGAGGCACAGGCCAGACCTCGCGTCTCAGGAATGTCACACTCGGCCAGAACCTACGAATCGAGCAACATCGGTTCGCGCGACACAGACCACTACTCGCGGGCGCGCTTCAGCCCCCGAGCTTCTCGCGGACCTCGCGGGCCCAGGTGCTGGTCGGGTCGTAGCGGAGATAATCGCGCCAGTGGCGGTCCGCTTCCGCCCGAAGGCCGAGCTGCTCGTAGGTCTCGGCGAGGTTGTAGTGCGCATCGGCATAGGTCGGCTCTACGGCGAGTGCGCGCTGAAACGCGTTCAACGCCTCTCGCCAGCGCTCCTGATCGCCGAGGGCGATGCCGAGGTTGTTCCACGCCTCGACGTACCGCTCGTCCTGCTCGATCGCTCGCCGATACTGGTCGATGGCCGTATCGAGCTGGTGCAGGCCGTAGAGGACGTTCCCGAGGTTGAACATCGCTTCGACGTGTGACGGATCGACCTCGATCACGCGCCGATAAGCCTCTTTGGCTTCTTCGAGGCGATCATGATCTTCGAGATTCAGTGCGCGCTCGAACAGCGAATCGACGTCATCGGATCTGACCGCGATCGTCGCGCTGCCGCTCTCGTCTTCTTCGAAGCCGAGCTGGAGCTGGCCGCTGGGCTCGGCGAGGTGACCGCTCTCGAGGCGAATGAGGAGCTGACCGCCGCTCTCGAGGAGCGCGAGCTGGCTCAATGAGCCGGCGGCCTCGTGCCAACGCCCGAGCTGCGCGAGGCTCTTGCGCACGCGCTCGGCAGGCACGCCCGCGGTCACCAGATCGGCGAGAGCCTTGGCGCTCGCGACCTGACGAAAGTCGAACAGCTCCCTTCGATTTCGAACGACCGCGGGCTGCACCAATCCGGACCGCACCCAGCGGCGGAGTCGGTCCCGCGAGACCGAGAGGATGCGTGCGAGCTGCGCGGCGGTGTAGAGGCGCGGCATGCTGCCGCCTTCGAAGCCGGTCTCCTCGAGGAACTCCTGCTCGGTCAGGATGCGCGTCTTGGCGCCACTTTCTTTCAGCTCGATTGCGCGCTCGAGCTTGCGCGTCAGGTGACCGTCGTCCTTGAGCGGCCAACCCTCATCGCCGACGACCAACAGGTCCAGCTTCGGTCCCACATGATCGGTGACCGCGCCGCCGCAGCGCTCGACCCAATCCTTGGCCTCGGGCCGGGACATGTTGGCGAGGCGACCGGTGAAGCAGACCCGGCGATCCGCCAGACGGCGTTCGGACTTCTCGGCCTCGTTCATGTCCACCCTTGGAGACGCGGAGCCAGTGGCCTCAGCCACTCTTCTTCTTGCGCGCGGTCTTCTTCTTGGAGCCGCGACTGCTCGGCGCCAGCTTCTTCTTGCTCGCCTTCTTCTTGCCGGCCGACGGCGGAGAAGGCACCCCGGCCTCGGCGACGCTCCTCTTGAGCGCCTCCATCAGATCGATGATCCTCGGCTCCTCGGCCTGCGGCGCGGCGACGATCTCTTGGCCGGCGACCTTCGCCTCGATGAGCTGCGTGAGCTGCTGAGTGTAGTGATCTTCGTAGCTCGCGAGATCGAGCTCTTCGATCTTCGACGCTTGGATCAAGGTCTGGGCGAGCTGGAGCTCGTTCTTCGAGAGCTCGGGATGGGTGATCTCGTCCTCGAAGCTCTCGGGCTTCTTGACGGTGGCCTCGAAGGCGAGGATCTCCATGGTGAGCACGCCGTCGACGGGCCGCACGAACGCGATCTGCTCGCGGCCCGACAGGACCACCTTCGCGATCGCCGCGACGCCCTCGCCCTTCATGCTCTCGAGGAGCAGGGAGTACGGGCGCTGCCCGATCGCACCGTCAGGGACCAGGAAGTAGGACTTGCCGGTGAGGTACAAGGAGTCGACCTGCTCGGGATCGATGAACCCGTCGATGGCGATGGACTTGTCGCTCTCGGTGCGCAGCTTCGAGATCTCGTCGGTGTCGATGACCACGAACTGTCCCTTGGAGTACTCGTATCCAGACACGATGTCGCTCATCGAGAGCTCACCGTGGATGGGGCAGGTCTTCTGATACTTGACCGGGCTGTGGCACTCCTCATGGAGCTGCCGCAGGCGGATCTCCTTGCTGGTGACGTTGGTCGTGTACGCCTTGACGGGTACGGACACGAGGCTCAGGCGCAGGAAGCCTTTCCAACTGGGACGTGGCATCAGGATCCGCCTTCTAGGGTCCAAGGGCCGGTCGTCTGGACGGGTACGGCCCTTCATGTCAACCAAAGGAGCCGCCGCTTTGCAATCGTCTATCCGCCTGCGGAACTTGAAGATCCTGCCGATCTTCTTCTTTCCCGAAAGCCACCGAGACCTTAGAAATCGGGCTTCCGGCGCCCAGAAGCTCGAGAGTCAGGAGACCGAGGACATGGTCGAGATTACTGTCGTTTATCAAGGCTCCCTCCACACCGAAGCCACACACGGACCGTCGAGCCGTCAGCTCGAGACGGACGCGCCGAAGGACAACGAAGGCCGCGGCGAGAGCTTCTCACCGACCGACCTCGTCGCGACCGCCCTGGGCTCGTGCATGTTGACCGTGATGGGCATCGTCGCTCTCCGGCGCAACTGGCCGCTCGAGGGCGCCTCGGTCCGCGTCGAGAAGCACATGGTCGCCGACCCGGTCCGTCGCATCGGCAAGCTGGTCGCCGAGTTCAAGATGCCGGCCGCTCTCGACAACCAGGCTCGCCATGCCCTCGAGCGCGCCGCCCACACTTGCCCGGTCCACCAGAGCCTCCATCCCGATGTCGTGAAGGACATCCGCTTCGTCTACGAGTGAGACGATAGCGGCGGAGACGCCCCCTGCTTCGAGGAGCGTCTCCGCGCGTGAGCCGTCTACTGGATCGTCACGCCGACCAAGTTGGTGAACTCGCCGCTCGGCGCCAAGAGGTCGCTGACCAGCAAGCCTTGGGATCGGATGTCGCGCCCGACGAGGCTCGGGTTGTTCGGGATCGCGAGCGGGAAGAGCAGCTCGCCGTTGGCGGGCGTCACGACGTTGCTGGCGATCGTCAGGAAGATCGGTGTGAGGCTGAGGTGGAACCAGCCGAACGTCGGGTGCTGCAGGGAGCTCGTCCCCAGAGAGGCCCAAAGGAAGGCGGTGTCGCCGGGTGCGCCGTCCAAGGCGAGGGCGACGCCGTTCCCGATCTGGGCGTGACCGAGGAAGGTGAGGGCGTTCGAGGACGAGGCGTCTCCGTCGCGCTCGTTTTCGTGGTGATAAGTCGACCACGCCACGTCGATGGGCGCATAGCTGCCGCCCAGGTCGTAGACGTTGACCTCGGCCCAGTCGTCGCGGAAGGAGAGGAAGGCGAGGTCGTAGCGGCCGTCACCATTGAGGTCCCCAATGGTGGGGCCATTCATGTAAGTGTTCCCGTTCGGCCTCAGCGGGAATCCGGGCAGGGCGTTGCCCTGCGAGTCGATGCCGAGAAGGAAGCCCTGGGTGCCGTCGACGTACTTGTAATCGGCGAAGATCTCGGACTGACCGTCGCTGTCGATGTCGGCGACGATGATGGCCCCGCCCGTACCTCCGCCGAAGGGCGGCTGATACGGGAAGCCAGCCTTCACGCTTCCGTCGCCGTTCCAGGCCCAGATCGAGTCCGGCGTCGACGTCGGGCCGGCCCCTTCGCCGCCGAGGATGTCGAGCTGACCGTCGCCATCGATGTCGGCGATGGTCGGCGGGCAGTAGCTCCAAGACGGCGTGAGCTGGGGCCACCCCGAGACGATCGTGCCGTCGTGGTGGTAGGCGAGCACCCCCGAGTCGGCATGCTGTGCGCCGACGAAGATCTCGAGATCGTCGTCCCCATCGATGTCCGCCAGTGCTGCCGAGCCGTAGCCGAAGCGGGCGTTGGCATAGCTCTGTCCCCAGCCAGGCATCCTCGTTCCATCGGCCTCGTACAGGGTGATCTCGAACAGGGTGGTCACGACGATCTCGGGATGCCCATCGGCGTCGACGTCTCCGACCGCCGGCGTCGCCGAAGGGCTCTCGATGAGGGTCACGGGCCAATTGCCGCCCCACTCGCTACCGTCCCCTTCGAAAACGTGAAGCACGGTCGCCTGGAACTGGCTCTCGGCGGCGAGGATCTCGAGCTGGCCGTCCTCATCGAGATCGGCCATGACCGGCGATCCGACGATATTGTTGCCGCTGACGGAAACCGGAAAGCCGGGCAGGAGCACGCCCCGGTGATCGAAGAGGTAGAACAGGCTCCCCGACGTGAAGCCGCGGGTGAACTGCGCGATCTCCAGGTCCCCGTCCCGATCGACATCACCGACCGTGGGCGGGTACTCGGCCTTCTCGTTGAGCGTGACCGGGAAGCCGATGACGGGCGTGCCGTCGGCATGCCACGCGTAGAGCTTCCGGTCGGTGCTCGAGGTCAGGAGCTCTTGAATGCCGTCCCCATCGAGGTCGCAGAGCACGACCCCTCGGCGCGGAGCCATGTTCACGTCGCTGCCGATCCGGATGGGCCAACCCGGCAGTTGGGCGAGCGTCGACATCGAGCGGTCGGTGCCGGGCTTCCCCATCACGGGGCGCTCGGTCGTCCATCCCGGGACTGGCGAACCGGGCTCGGTGACACTCACCTCGAACACGTTTTGGGCGAAGCCGGGTGCGGCGAGCACGCAGCAAGCAAAGAGCAACGAGCGGATCATGGACGACTCCTCGGGCCGGGAGATTGCGGCTTTGTCCCCCGAGTATGCCACGACGAGGCCACGGCGAGTATGCGTCAATGCCTCATTGGACCGGGCGCTTCGAGCGACCTGGCCAGACTCATTCCATCAAATGACGGAGCTGGGCAGCCTCACTCGTACCGCAGAGCCCGCACCGGGTCGACGCGGACCGCGCGGCGCGCCGGCCATACGGCCGCCAGCGTTCCCAAGAGCATCGCCACCAGGAGCGCGCTCGCGGGCAGCCACCATGGGAAGGGGAACAGCTCGGAGAGCAGCTCCCGGCCGGTCTCCTGTTCGAAGATGCTCCGACCGATGGCCTCGATCGGCAGCGAGATCAGGAAGGCGAGGATCCAGCCCACGAAGAAGCCGCCGAAGCCGATCATCGAGCCTTCGAGCAGGAACAGCCGTCGCAGGTCCTTGTCGCGCGCGCCGAGGGCCTTGAGGATGCCGATCTCTTTGGTGCGCTCGAGCACGCTCATTGCGAGCGTGTTGACGATGCCCAGCGCGGCGACGAGCAGCGCCGTGAGCGAGAACAAGGCGACGAGCAAGGTCACGATCGTCAAGAAGGACTGGATCTCCTCGAGGATCTCGCCGGCGTAGTTCGCTTGCAGGCCCAGCTCCTCGACGGCATCGACCACCGCTTCGGCGTTCTCCGGGTCGTCGACCACGACCAGGACGCCGGGAAAGCCCACGGCGCGATTCAGCTCGGCGCGGAAGTAGAGCTTCGAAGCCACGAAGGGCAGTGCGAACAGGTCAGCTTGCGCCAACGCGCTCCGCTCGAAGACGGCCAGATCCTCTTCCTCCGGCTCGCCGACGATCCCGACGATCCGGAAGCTCTCCGTGGAAACGACGGCGTCGCCTTCCTCGCGGTCGGACTGCGCTCGAAAGCGATCGATCACGCGCTGCACGACCTCGCGCTCTTCCTCGGAGACTTCGGCCAGTTGGCTGAGGTCGGGGAGGCCGATCAGAGATGCCAGCCCGCCGCCGCCTTCGCGCACGGAGCTGAGGGTCAGGGTGCTACCCACCAGCGACTTCTGCTCGTCCTGATCAGTGAGGCCGAGGCGATAGAGCCAGAGCTCGTGAACGACGACTTCGTCCTGCGCATCCTCATCGGGTGCTCGGCCAGCGACGAGACGCTTGGCGAGCCTGGCCTCGGCATCGCCCAATGCCATGAGCGTGCCGAGGCTGGGCTCGAAGCCTTCGACGCTCATCTCGAACTGATCGATGATGATGGGGTCCACGCGCTCGACGTGCTCGATCGCGGAGAGCTCCTCGAGGCGCTCGGGCTGAAGACGCACCATCCCGTAGGCACGCGGGCCGCCGCGTCGGCGCTGCACGGCGCGGATCAGCCGTTCTTGCAGCTCGCCGGCGACGTTCTTCTCGATGTCCTCGATCTCTTCTTCGCGGCGCGACTTGTCCGGGCGAGAGTTGCCCGGACGGACGAGGATCTGCCGCAGGCTCTCGCCGGTCGAGAAGACGGCGGTCACTTGCCCCCTCAGCCCTTGTCCCAGAGAGACGATCAGCATGAGGGCGAGGGTGCCGACGGTGACGCCGAGAATGGTCAGCGCCGTGCGTCCTTTGCGGCGGCTGAAGCCGGCGAAGGCGAACGAGAAGAGGTCGCCGAGCTTCAACTGGCCACCCTCCCGTCGACCAGACGGACGACTCGGTTGGACGCGCGCTCGGCGAGCTCGTCGTCGTGAGTCACCAGGATGAGTGTCCGCGCGGTGCCGTCTTCCTGCGATCCGAGCAGCAGCTCGATCACGGCCTCGGCCGTGACGCTGTCGAGGTTGCCGGTCGGCTCGTCGGCGAGCAGGAGGCGAGGATCACAGACCATCGCACGAGCCAAGGCCACGCGCTGCTGTTCGCCGCCGGAGAGCTCGCTCGGCAGGTGATCGGCCCTTTGGGAGAGCCCGACGCGGTCGAGCAGGAAGCGAGCCTTCTTCCGGCGCTCGGTCTTGGGAACGCCCTCGAAGACCAAGGGCAAAGCGACGTTGGAGAGAGCATCCAGCGTCGGCACGAGGTTGAACGACTGGAATACGAGCCCGACGGTCTGTCGCCGGTAGCGCGCGAGGCCGTCGCGGTCGAGCTGAGCGATATCGTGGCCGTCGACCTCCAAGGAGCCTTGATCCGGTCGATCGAGACCGCCCAGCAGGTTCACCAGGGTGCTCTTTCCCGAGCCCGACTTGCCGACGATGGCGATGACCTCGCCGGCCTCCACCTCGAGGTCGACCCCTCCGAGCGCGACGACCCTCGAGTCGCCGCGGCCGTACGATTTCTCCAACCGATGCGCGCGAATCATGCCCTCTCTCACCAACCGGGACACCAGGCCTTGGGTCCCAGAGGATACGACAGGACCTTTCCCGAGGTAAGGGCCGAGGTGCCGTCTTTGGTGCGACGTTCGGACCGAGAGTGGCGCGACAAGCTCCGCGGGCAGGTCGAGAGCCCTTCCTTCAGCGAATGACCGACTGCCCCGAGTACGTAACCAAAGTCACGCTCTTGGTCGTGACCTGCGGCTCCAGGTAGTTGTTACTTCGGATCATCACGATACCTCCGGGTGGAGCGGCTGCGATCCCTTCAGCAACGGTGTCGAAGGGATGCTCGAAAGTGCCGTCTTCGGATCCCGAGGCCGAGCGGTCCACGTAGATCAGCGACGGACCCGGCACGATTCGCTCGAAGACACCCCGGCCAAATGTGAAGACGACGAGCCGGTGCTGCCCTCGGTGCTGGTCGTCCGCAATGAATCGGAGGTCGCGGCACTCGACGAGCGGCAGGCCTGTCTGAAACGGCTCCCAATTCTGCCCGCCATCGAGCGTCCCAAATACTCCGATGTCGGTCGCCGCGAAGAGCTGCCTGGGATCGTGAGGTACCACCTCGAGACCCCGGACGATGTCGAAGCCTCGGAGGATGCCGTCAACGGCTTCCCAGCTTTCGCCATCATCCACCGAGTGCAGAATGCGAGGCGCTGTCGGGGAGCCTCCGAGCACCGTGATCCAGCACTCGTTCTTCCAAAGCGGTGAGGGGAGCACGGTCTGGATCTCACCGTCCACGATGTTTTCTCTGTGCAGCACGGTCCAGCCCGACTCATTGCGCCGGCAGATCGTCAGGTCATCGGCGTTCGAGCCATCGACGTAGGTCACGAACAGTGTCTCTCCGTCGACCCAGCTCCCGAAGACTCGATTCACTCGGTACGAGCCGGCTTGCAGATCCGGGACCTCTGTCGCCCAGCTCAGGTTGGCCGGTCCTGATTGGAGTCTCGAGACGAGCTCGTTCAAGCTGGCCGACAACATGAGATCGCGCCGGCGATCGTAGAAGAGCGGGCCGTCGTTGTCGCCCGGATGGGCAACCTCCTCGCGGAGAGCCCCTCGGTAACGAAAGATCCGAAACGACGGCGGCGTCGGAGATCTACCGGCGCTGAACCAGAAGTCGGAGACCTCGGGGTCGACGATCTCGACATGGTTTCCGTCGCCTCCGTTCAAGAAGGTCCAGCTCTGCCCTCCGTCGACGGACCTGACGATCCCGTTGTCTTGAAGTCCGGCGACGATGGTCTGGCGATCCGCATCGCCGTTCCAGACCTGCGAGATCGCGAGTCCGGCGCTACCACCGTTCACCGATTGCGTCGTCTCCGCCGTGACCGAGTACTGGTAGACGCCCCCGTCATTGCAGACCCAGAGTACATCATCTCCGGACTGAGGGCTGAAGTGAAGCTGGGTGATGTCGACGTGACCCGGCGCGCTCTCGACGGTCCAACTGGCGCCGCCGTTGGAGGTGCGCGCCCACTTCACTCCGCCGACGAAGATCAACTGCGGATCGGTCGGGTGCACAGCGATGGCTTGCGCGTGAACGATGTAGCCGACGCCGAAGCCTGTCAGCGGCCCGGTCACATCGTCCCACGACGCTCCCCCATTTGCAGAACGATAGACGCCTCGGACCCCTAAGGAGTTGGTCACGAGTAGAGCCAGATTCGATGGAGCCGTTCGGCAGATCGCGAGCGAACTGCGCTCCCACTCGTTCCCAGGAGGAAAGTCGGGATCGGTCAAGGGGCTCCAGCTCTCTCCGGCACTCGTCGACTTGAAAAGCCCTTCCCCGAAGCGCGCCGTGTACATCATCTGCGAGTCGGTCGGATCGACGACCAGGTCGGTACAGTTGCCTGTCAGCTTTACGGTCCAGCTCTGTCCGCGATCCGTGGAGACCAGGACTCCTCGATCCGAGGCCGCGACCCAGCGACCCGAGATTCCCGGTAGCGCCATGAGACGGAAAAAGCTCGTCGGCGGATCGTCGGCCAACGCACCTGACAGCGTGGCCTCGCTCCAGGTGGCACCTCCGTCATCGCTCCAGAAGACACCGCCCCCTGGACAGCGCCCATAGTCCCCGGTCCCGACCACGACCCAGTTGGGATCGGCCGGGTCGACATGAAACGCTCGCACGGAGGGATTCGGCAGTCCGTCTCCCAAGGCGGTCCAGGCCCCCAAGCTCGTGGAAGACGACGACCAGAGCCCTCCGCTGCAGGCGCCGACGAACACGCGGTAGCCGAGTGGCGCGTTCGGGATGAGCTGGATCCCCGAAACACGACCATTGTAGGGCGCCCCTGCCAAATCTCCCTTCGGTCCCAAAGAGGTCCAGCTCGTGGCGGCTGCCGTGGGAGGCGGCGCCTCGAAGCACGCCTTCCACATTCCCGTCTCTTGGAGCGCTCTTCGATAGCTGGCACCACCCAGCTTTCCATACCAGCCCTCTTGGGCCCGCTCGGGATCCTCGCCCAGGACGGGGTTCGGCTCATCAATAGCCCCTGCCCGCCGCTTCGCTTGCGCGAGCGTCGGCTCCGCCGGGATCGACAGGACCACGATGAACAGCCCGAGAGCGCCGAGCCAGCGTCGATCTTGAGTCATCCGAATCTCCTGCGCAGCCCACAAAGAGTCTCGAGCTCCACCGAACAACACCCCGATCAGCGAATGACGATGCTGCCTTCGTAGATGCGGAGCTCCCCCGCGGTGGTCATCAGCACGGAGCCCTCGCTGTAGGTGCCGCCGCGCACGTAGATCGTCGTGCCGTTGGCCGCCGCAGCGATGGCTTCGTTGACCGTGTTGAAAGGTCTCGTGAAGCTGCCGTCCTCAGGACCGACGTAGGTCAAGTCGACGAAGAGGATGCCCGCCGGTGTGACCCGAAACATGCCGCGGCCGTAAGTGGTCGCGATCAGGTCGGTTCCTTGCCAGAACAGCTCGGTGACTCGGGTGTTCACGGGACCTTCCGACCCGACCGCCCCGCGGCTGATGCTCCAACGCTCTCCCTTGTCCTCGGAGGCGAACACCCCCAGCTCGCTTCCAACGTAAATCCAGTCCGAGAGGACAGGATGGTACCGCACCGAGTTCATCGGGATCTCGGGCAGGCCGCTCGGACCCGAGCCCGAGATGGGATCCCAAGTCGATCCGTTGTTGGACGTGATCCAGACGTTGTCCGGCGCATAGCCACCGAACGTCACGATGACCTCGGCGCTGTCCTTCGGATTGATCGCGATGTCGGTCACGAAGCGGTTGGGCAAGCCGTTGTCGACGTTCGCCCACTGGGTACCGCCATCTGGCGTGAACGACACCGTCCCGTCTCTGTAGCCGACCCAGATGACATTCGAGTTGCCCAAGGCGATGTCGACCGCGCTGCAGTGGATGCCGTTTCCGAGCGAGCCTCGAATCGCCGACCAGTTGTCCGCGCGATTCGTCGTCAGCCAAATGCTGCTGCCACCGGCGACGAGTCGGCTGGAGAAGTTCGGATCGAGCACGAAAGGTGCGATGAAGAGAGCGCTGGTGTTCGCGTCACCCAAGCCGGTCGTGGCCCACGAGTAGGTGTTGCCCCCATCCGTGCTCTTCTTGATCCTCAAGTAAACGTACTCGCCGTAGATCGTGGCCGGATCGAGATAGTCTACGGCGGCGAAGCCGCCGTCGCCCGTCGTTGCTTGATACCACCCGTTGGCACCATCGGCGGGGCGATACCGAAGGTGGTCGTTGTCTTGGGATCCCCCCACGATCACACTGCCGTCCGGTGCCGCAGCGCCACCGTAGAACTGAGTCACGGCCAAGCCATTGGCGAGGTTGGTCCAGCCGCTATTCTCGCTGACCGTCTGAACATTCAGGGCCTTTTGAATGCCTCCATCGTTGCCGAAGAAGACCGTGCGATTGGAGCTTCCATTAAAGCCAGGATGCTCGACGATCACGTGCTGATCGGCATGTGCCGAGGTTCCTCGATGGTAGTCCTTCCAGTCGCTGATCTTCGTCAGCGTCACGCCTTCGTTGGAGCTTCGCCAAAGGTCGATGCCGCCTACGACGATATTTCGCGGGTCCACAGGATCGACCCAGACTGCATTGTCATAATCGCCCTGGTTTCCGGCCCCCACGAAGTAGTTCGTCCCGGTGTTCTTCCGATTCCAGGTGGAGCCGGAGTTCGTCGATAGCCAAACCTCGCCGCCATTGACATTCACACCGGCGTATGTATACAGCACGCCTCCAGAATCAATGGCAAGATCGATCTCACAGCGACTCGACCCGGCGGGAAGCTTGCCAGTCGCCCCCGTGGACTGATTCTGCCAATTGCACGTCAAAGGGTCGGAATAGCTGCAGTTCACCGTCAGATAGACACCGCTCTGAGTCCCGACGAACACGACCGAGGGATTGGTCGGGTGGATGTCGACGTCCATCGCCGTCGCCAGAGTCGGAAGCTGGGTGTCGATCCAACTCTGCCCGCCATTCAAGGTAAGCCACACTCCCGAACGCGCCGTGGCGAAGAGGACTCCGGGCTGCGTCGGGTGATGCGCCAGCCGCGTGACCCAGAAGAAGTCACTGGTGTCCGTGCTCGCGAGCTGATTCCAGGTGGTGCCCCCATCGGTGCTCTTGAAGATGCCGGCACCTTGGATCCCGCTAAGCGTGAAGTCTTCACCGGTGGAAGCGTACAGGATGCTCGAGTTCGTCGGGTCCATGACGATGGACGTCACCGACAGGCTCGCGATGAAGTCGCTCACTGGCGTCCAGCTCGCACCACCATTGGTTGTCGTCCAGATGCCGCCACCGGTGCTGCCGATCCACATCCGGTCGTGCTGAGTCGGATGGATCAGGATCGCCCGAAGGCGACCACCGATGTTCCCCGGGCCGAGTGCCTCCCAGGAGCCGATCGCACCGTCTTGGACACTCGGACCGCCCATGCGCTGCATCTGAGCCCTCGCCTTACGCAGAGCTCCCTCAGGGCGCAATCCGTTTCGACTCAGCCAATACTCGGCGGCATCGTCCGCATGCGTGCCTTCGTCTCCCTTCTCCCCCTCCTGTTCATGGCCGAAGATCGGAGCCGGCCGACCCGCCTCGGAGGGTCCTGACTCTCGCGGCCAAGCGATGCGGTTCTCGACCAGCTCGAACCCGTCGCCTGCATCGATCCAGACCCAGAGCCGGATCGAGGTGTCTGCCTCGACCAAGGTCTCTGGAAGCGGAGTCATGCCCTCACTCCCGATCGGGATCTCGAAGCGGCCCTCTCGAACCGTCACCGAGAACCCCTCCTCGGACTGGGGCGGATTCTCGAGTGAGCCACCGCTCGTCCAAATCGTCTCGGGCCCCTGTGTCATGGCGAGACGCGCACGAACCGAGCCCGAGAACGGCTTCGCTCGTCTCTCCAGCCGGCCTTGAAAGACGAAGTGCCTCGCCGGCGCATCGTCAGCACGCGAGCCCGATTCCTGAGGCATCGCCACGGAAGCGGACTCACCGAAACTGGTCAAGGCGAGTGCCACGATCAAGCTGGAGCAAAGAGGGATCATGCACGGGGTCTCCCGGGTTGGACTCGAGAACGGACGGGCCCGACCGGCATGCCGGACCCGCCACGCGACGCTCCGAGTGGATCGATCACTTCATTGGAGATTCACGAGCACGAGCACGAGGCCCGTCTCTTCATCGAGGCTCGACATCGCCTTGCCGATCACGGCTCCGTCCGTTCGGGCGGCGTCGGTCGCCTTCATGGCGTGGCCGGCCAGGGAAGACGTCGTCAAACGGTCTCCCGGGCGGATCGCGCCATTCTCGGTGGTGCACTTCACGTACACACGGCCCGTCATCGCGACGAGGGTGTCGCCATCGAGCACATCGTCCTGTCCCATGCGAATGCCATGGTTCACGCCGTTTGCGCCGGACACGACGCCGGCGACCTTCGCATCGTAGGCCGAGTCGGACAGCATGAGCTCGCCGGGCCGATCCGGATCGATGACCAGGACCGAGCCGGGCTCACACTCCTGTTCCCCTGTCTCGAAGCCCTCGACGAGATCGCCGCCGCCCGTGATCTGCAGGGCCGTGGTGACCACGCGACCCGTATTCAAGACTCGAAAGACGAGGCTACCGCCGGTGAATCCTCGGGCGATGTCTCCCGAGCCTCGTTGATCGAACACGACGGTCGCGTCGGTGCCATAGGTGCGCGCCGTCAAGCCGATTCCCATCCCCGTCGAGGAGTTCTCTGCGTAGACCGTCGAGGTCGGGATGCCCGAACCGGTAGAGGAGCGCGCATAGATACGCCCGTCATTCTCGATTCGGAAGTTCGAGTCCGGACTCCCTGGGCTCTCGGCGGTCAGAATCGGATCTGCCGTGTCTTGCTCGAGATGCAGGACAGACGCGCCCACACCCGACGACCGGTTGATGATCTCGAGCCGATGATCGGGGGAAGAGGTTCCAATTCCGAGATAGCCTCGGTTCTCGGCCGTCAGGATCGACGAGTTATTGGAGTCGTAAAAGCTCAAACGGTCCCGCTCGATGCCCGATGGCGAATAGTCGAGCCCCAAGCTCATGGTCGTGAGCGTCGGGAACGAGGACGACACGAACGAGATTCCGTTCGTCGAGCCGTTCGAGCCTGGCAACGGCAGGAGATTCAGGAGGTTGAGCTCGTTGCCGAAGGCGGGTCCGACGGCGAGCTTCCCGTCGACCTGCCCGTCACCCTGGACGAAGAGATCCTCTGTCATCGACGTGCTGCCGGTCACGAGGATTCCGGAGTCATCGGCGCGGAGCCTCTCGGTCGCGCCCGTCCCGGCGCGAAACGTCATGGCACCATCACCGCGAACACCGAGCTGACCCGCCACCGAGTGGTTGTTCTTCGTGAAGTTGATGGCGCCCCAGAAAGTGGGTGCAGCAGCCGTGTTTCGCAGCTCGATCACCGAGCCGGAGCTCGAGCCGGTGGTGCTCAATCGGACGACGGCCTGCCCATCTTGCACCTCGACATCCTGAGCCGGCGACGTCGTCCCGATGCCGATGCGTCCCGACGAGTCGATGAAGAAGTCGTCGCTCAAGGGATGCAAGAGCCCGAGCGTCGGCACCGACGAAGCCTGCAGGCAAGCGCCACCCGAGACGTCTTCGATGGCGGACACACAGGCGGGCGTAGAGCCAGCCGGTCCCGGCGGCTGCCCCGGAGGTCCCGAGGGATTCGGCGTCGGGCCCGTGCCTCCACCGAACGTGTTCGACGGGATCTCGAGGAAGCCCGCGCCGACGCGACCCGCCAAGCGAGAGCCTCGGCTCGAGGGGCCGGCACCCGGCTGGGGCGCCGGAAAGTCACCCTCCTTGGGCTGGGGCAGCGGGATGGACTCGAAGCGGCCGCTCGAGCTGCCCTTGAAGGCCTTCGTCCCGTCCTTCGTCTCGATCTGGAGATCGACTTGCCCGTCCTCGTCGACGGGGAGCGTCTTCACCGAGCGGACGTCCTCGATGCCTTCCAGGCCGGTCTCGAGAGTCACGTCCTGGAAGCTCTCTCCAGCGTTCTTCATCAGCCGGGCCGTGCCGTCTCGGGTCACGACGAGGGCGTCGGTGCGCCCGTCACCGTCGAAGTCCTCCCAAAGAGCTCCCTGGGCATCGGCGAGCACGCGGAGCTGCCACAGGTTGGTCACGTCCTCGAAGGTGGAGCCGCCGAGGTAGCGATACACGCGCTGGCCTCCATACGGTCCCTGAACGATGGCCTCCTGCGTGCCGTCGCCGTCGAGATCGCTCCAATCGTACTGAGGCAGCGCCTCGGGCAGGGACGCGGGAGCCGCCTCCGGCGCGGCGTCAGGGACCGTACTCGCCACGGCCTCGTCGTCCGTCACCGCCTGCGGGGAAACGGGCTCCTCCTGCCCCGTGGCCCAGGCAGCGAGGCCACCGATCACGACGATCAGCATCATCCAAAGAGAGCTTGGGGTTCTCATCACGTCTCGGACTCCTTCTGACTGACTTTCAATCGGAGACGGCGCAACGCCGCTCCGGAGCGACACTCGGTGCCGGCGAGCGGAGCCTCGGGAGGTGCGCCGAGGTGCCGCCATCAAGCAGGACGCGGAAGCCGCGGGCGGATTGCGTCACGTCGTTCGAGAAATATCGACCGGTCGATCAATCAGCGAATGACCGACGTCCCTTCAAAGGTCAGGAGCGTGACGTTCTTGGTCGTCGTCTGCGGCTCGAGGTAGGTATTGGCCCGGATCATCACGATGTCGCCCGACGAAGCGGCCGCCAGTGCCTCGGCCACGGTGTTGAAGGGATGCTCGTAGGTCCCGTCCTCGGTGCCGGTCGCGGCCTTGTCGACGAAGATCAGCGAGGGGCCGGGGATCACGCGCTCGAAGGTCCCTCGCCCATAAGTCGAGAGCACCAGCTTGTTGTTGCCTTGGAGCTGGTCGTCGGGGACGAACTGCATCGCAGTGACGCGGACGACCGGCAATCCGTCTTGGTACGGCGACCAGCTCTGCCCACCGTCGGTGGTCCGGAACACGCCGATGTCGGTACCCGCGTACATCACGCGCGGATCGTAGGGCGTGACGGCCAGGCACCGGACGGCCTGGAGCGATCCGAGGCCGCCGTCGACGTCCTCCCAAGTCGCACCCGCATCCGTCGAGTGTCGGATCAGGGCGGCGCCCGGGCTCGATTGGGCATTGACGGTGATCCAGAGCTCGTCCTTCCAGAGCGGCGACGTCGCGACCCGGAGGATCTCCCCGCTCGAGACCCCTTCCCGGTGGATCTTGTCCCAGGAAGCGCCATTCCGGCGGCACATCGTCAGGTCGCCTGCGTTCGTGCCCCGAAAGTTGACGAAGAGGGTGTCCTCATCCGCTTGCGAGCCGAAGATCTGGCCGATCTGGTAGGGGTCGCCTTGGAGGCTGCCGACTTCGACGGTCCAGTCGGTCGAGACCGAGCCGGATTGATCTCTGGAAAGGACGTCGTCGGATGACGCCGAGTACATTCGATTCGTTCGGCGGGCGTAGACGAGGGGACCCGAGTTGCCGAACGGATAGGTGACGTTCTCGGACGTAGCCCCCGCCCTCCTCCACAGCTTCCAGGGAATGGGCGTCGAGATCCCGCTCGCGTACCAGAAGAAGCCGGCCTCGGGATCGACGATCTCAGTCGTTCCGCCGTCCCCTCCGCCCAGGTAGGTCCAGCTCGCTCCGCCGTCCTGGCTCCGAATCACACCATTGTCCTGAAGGCCACCGGTTCGCACTTGTCGATCCGCATCGATCCCACCGATCTGTGATATGGCCAGGCCGTTGGCACCGCCGTTGATCGAGGTGGTCGTTTGCGGAGAGACGATCCGCCGCTGGTAGATGCCGCCGTCGTTGCAGACCCAAACGACCTCATTGCCCGTCTCGGAGCTGAAGTACAGCTGAGTGATGTCCGCATGCCCAGGAGCGCCATTCATGTTCCAATTGGGTCCCCCGAACTCGAATCCGTAATTCGCCCAGTCAATGGCTCCGACCAGAATGGCCCCGGGAGTGTTCGGCGGGATCGCGATCGCCTGGGCGTGGAACATCTGATCATCACCCCACCCACTCAGATTGAGCGTCAGGTCATCCCAGCTCGTCCCCGAGTCGTTGCTCCGGTAGACTCCCCGCGTCTTGTTGTCGTGCTCGACGATCACCGCCACGACGCTCGGCGTGTCGCGGCAGATGGCGATGGAGGCTCTCTCCCACTCGTTCAGCGGAGGAAAATCGGAATCGGTCAAGGGAGTCCAGTTGTCGCCGAAGTCCGTCGATCGAAAGATGCCGCCGCCGCGGCGTGCCGTGAACATCCGCTGGGGCGTCGCCGGATCGATGGCGAGATCGGTGCAGTGTCCACTCAAGGTCACGTTCCAGCTCGCTCCGGCGTCCGTCGAGACGAGGAGCCCTGAGCTGGATGCCGCCACCATTCGACTCGGCTGACCCGGAACGATCTGGAGCCGATAGAACGCGGTCGGGCTCACAGGAAGCAGTACCGGATTCCAAACGGCCCCCCCAGTGGTGGTCTGGAACATGCCGGAGCCCTGGTAGCGCTCCGGGTCCCCGGTCCCGACGAAGATCCGCTGCGAGTTGGCTTCATCGACCCAAAAGGCCCTGACTGCCGGATTGGGAAGCGTGTCTCCCAATGGGGTCCAATCACCCAAAGTGGACGAGTGCGTCACCCAGATTCCACCTGAAGAGGCGCCCGCATAGAGGTGGTACCCGCCCGAGCCATCGGAGACGATCTGAATCCCCGCCACGCGCCCATTCTGGTCTCGTCCGTTGAAGTCACCGAACGGCCCGGTCGACACCCAGCCCGTCGCCGCGGCGGCCCGGGGCTGGCGGAGCGCCTCGAGCATGCCGGTCTCCTTCATGGCACGGCGGTACCGCTCGGGGCTCATGCAGCTCTCCCAGAAGCGGCGCAGGCGCTCAGGATCCTCTTTCCATTCGCGGTCGGAGTCGGGCGCCGCTTGCTGCGAGGTTGCTCTGGAGGTCTGTGCCGATGGAGACGCCACCACCGCGGAGCCGAGGAAAGACAGCAGCCCGCAGGCGACCACCAGCCGAGCCAGGGGTGGATTCGACATGATCGGGAGATCCTCCGAGGTTTGATCAGCGAAGACGGTCACTCGGACGCGGGGAGAGTGCCGCACGCCCATCTCCGCGGAATCGGTGCGCCCACTCAGTCATGGCCGCTCGATTTCTTTTCAGGGGCACCGATGCCGGCTCGCCCTCCCGCGTTGACCCTCCTCCCTCGCACGTCGTAAAATCCCCAGCTTTCCCGCCGGCCCTGAGACTCCAGTGCCTTGCGTCCAAGAGAGGAACGATCGACATGCCGCCCGAAGCGAACGCCCCGGAGAAACACGCGTTTCAGGCCGAGGTCCATCAGGTCCTCAGCCTGGTCATCAACTCGCTCTACAGCAATCCCGAGGTCTTCCTGCGGGAGCTGCTCTCGAATGCTTCCGACGCGCTCGACAAAAGGCGCTTCGAGTCGTTGACCGACCATGCACTGCTCGAGGATCCCGATCAGCTCGAGGTCCGGGTCTTCCCCGATGACGAGGGCAAGACGCTGCGAATCGAGGACAGCGGCGTCGGCATGCACCGTGAGGAGCTGATCCAGAACCTGGGCACGATCGCCCGCTCGGGCTCGCGGGAGCTGATCGAGAAGCTCAAAGAAGCCGGGGAGAAGAAGGACCTGACCCTGATCGGCCAGTTCGGCGTGGGCTTCTACAGCGCGTTCCTCGTCGCGGACAGCGTCGAGGTCGTCACGCGCCGCGCCGGGGAATCCGACGCCTGGCGCTGGGTCTCGGACGCCAAGACCGACTTCACGATCGAGCCCGCCGAGCGCGACACCGTCGGAACGACGATCCTCCTCCACCTCAAGGACGAGATGAAGGAGTATGCCTCGGAGTGGAAGCTCCGCGAGCTGGTCAAGCGATACTCCGACTACGTGCAGTACCCGATCAAACTGCAGATCACCCGCACCGAAGGCGAGGGCGACGACGCTCATGAAGAGACTCGCCTCGAGACGATCAACCAGGGCAAGGCGCTCTGGCAACGGCCCAAGTCGGAGATCGAAGAAGCTCAGTACCACGAGTTCTTCAAGCACCTGACCCACGCCTTCGAAGACCCGCTCGCCCACACCCACTTCCAGGTCGAGGGCGCGCGCGTCAACTTCACGGGCCTCTTGTTCATCCCCGCTCACGCACCGTTCGACATGATGCACGCCGATCAGAGACGAGGTGTTCGGCTGTACGTGAAGCGCGTCTTCATCATGGACGACTGCGAGGAGCTGCTGCCGCCGTGGCTGCGGTTCGTGCGCGGCATCATCGACTCCGAAGATCTGCCGCTCAACGTCTCGCGAGAGATCCTGCAGGACTCGACCATCGTCCGCACGATCCGCAAGCAGATCATCAAGAAGACCCTCGACCTCCTCGAGAGCTTGGCGAAGAGCGAAGGCGACGAATACGAGGCGTTCTGGAAGGAGTTCGGCATCGTCCTCAAGGAGGGCGTCCACTACGATCCCGAGCAGAAGGAGCGCCTCTCGGACCTGCTCCGCTTCGTGTCGTCCCAGGGCGACGCGTTCACCTCGTTCGCCGACTACCTCGAGCGCATGCCCGCGGATCAGCCTGCCATCTACTACCTCCTCGCCGACTCGCTCGAGCAGGCCAAGGCGAGCCCGCATACCGAGGCGGTGAAGCAGAAGGGCTACGAGGTCCTCTATCTCACGGACTCGATTGATCATTTCATCATCGATCGCCTCGAAGAGTATCAGGAGAAGCCGATCGTCTCGGTGATGAAGGCGGACCTGACGCTCGACGAGGGGGAGAAGAAGGACGAAGAGGAGGAGAAGGAAGAGGAAGGTATCGACGGGCTGCTCACCAAGATGCGGGTCGTGCTCCAGGATCACGTCCAGGAGGTGCGCCCCTCGAAGCGCCTCGTCGGCTCGCCCGTGTGCCTGGTCATTCCGGAGGGCGGTGTCCACGCCGCGACCGAGCGCCTCATGAAGAACTCGCCCTTCCAAGCACCCGCTGCCAAGCGCATCCTCGAGGTCAATCCGAAGCACCCGATCATCCAGAATCTCGTCCATTGGCTCTCGAAGAAGCCCGAGGCGCCCGAGATCTCCGACTGGATCGAGCTCTTGCACGACGAAGCGCTCTTGACCGAGGGGAGCCCCGTCAAGAGCCCCGAGAAGTTCGCGCAGAGGATGTCGGACCTCTTCGCTCGCGCCACCGCCCCACCCCAGGACTGATTCGGAGAAGGCCGTGCTGACCCCATTCCTCCTCGCCGTTTGCCTCCTCCAACCCGATCCCGCCGAGACCGGCCGGCAAGAAGAGACCGAAACCCGAGCCGAAGATCCCTTCGCGGGCTGGGAGCGGCGAGAGGGTTTGTTCCCGATGCTGCTGGACCCGAATGAAGGCCGCGTGGCCCTGGTGCTGCCGGCGCCGGGTCCCGATGGAATCTGCGCCGAGGTCCTCTGGGTCGAAGGCCTCACGCGCGGCCTCGGGTCGAACGACATCGGCCTGGATCGCGGTCAGCTCGGCCCCACCCGTGTCGTGCGGTTTCGCGTCATCGGCAAGAAGGTCCTCTTGGAGGAGCCCAACCTCCAGTATCGCGCCTTGACCCAGGATCCCGACGAGGCCCGCGCCACCGACCAGTCGTTCGCGACGTCGGTGCTCTGGGGCGGCGAGGTGAAGGATCGCCTCGAGACGGGCGAAGTGTGCGTCGACATCACCTCTTTGATCGTCGCCGATGCCCACGGTGTGGCCGACAGCCTCAGGCGCCAAGGCGAGGGCAGCTACAGCCTCGACAAGCAGCGCAGCGCGCTCGACGCCTCACAGTGCTTCGCCTTCCCCGACAATCTAGAGCTCGAGGCGATCCTCACCTTCAGCGGCAGTGGCGCCGGCCGGAACCTCCGGAGCACGGCCCCCGACACAGCCGCCTTCACGCTGATCCAGCATCATTCCCTCATTCGGTTACCCGACGCGCGCTATCGGCCGAGACACTTCGATCCCCGCTCGGGCGCCTTCTCGGTCGGCTTCACCGACTACGCAGCGCCATTGTCCGAGTCACTGGACGTCCGCTACGCCGTGCGTCACCGGCTGGAGAAGCAGGACCCCAACGCCGAGAAGTCCGCGCCGAAGGAACCGATCGTCTACTACGTCGATCGCGGCGCGCCCGAGCCGATTCGCTCGGCCTTGATCGAAGGCGCGAGCTGGTGGGCCGAGGCATTCGAGGCGGCTGGCTTCAAGGGCGGCTTCCGCGTCGAGCTGATGCCCGAAGGCGCCCACCCCCTCGACGTGCGGTACAACGTCATCCAATGGGTGCACCGTTCGACCCGCGGCTGGTCCTACGGCGGCGGCATCACCGATCCGCGCACCAGTGAGATGATCAAAGGCCACGTGACCCTCGGCTCGCTGCGTGTTCGCCAGGACCGCCTGCTCTTCGAAGGCCTGCTCGGGACGTCGCGAACCGGCTCCAGCGCCGAAGGGGATCCGATCGAGCTCGCCCTGGCCCGTCTGCGTCAGCTCTCCGCCCACGAGGTCGGCCACACGCTCGGGCTAGCCCACAACTTTGCGGCGAGCACTTACGGCGGTCGCGCGTCGGTGATGGACTACCCGGCCCCGCTCGTCACCGTGGACGGCAACGAGAGCCTCGACACCTCGAACGCTTACGGCGTCGGAATCGGCGCCTGGGACCGCTTCACCATTCGCTGGCTCTACGGACAAATCGCCCCAGGTGCCAGTGAGGGCGAAGAGCTCGCAGCGCTGGTGCGAGAGGCCGACCGGGCCGGACTGCTGTACCTGAGTGACTCCGATGCGCGGCCAGCCGGCGCGGCGCATCCCTTGGCGAATCTGTGGGACAACGGCGAAGATCCCGTCGCTGGCCTGCAGACGACCATCGCGGTGCGGCGCATCGCCCTCGAGCAGTTCGGGCGGGATCGCCTGATGTCCGGCGAGCCGATGGCGAAGCTGCACGAGGTTCTGGTTCCGGTATACCTTCATCACCGCTACCAGCTCGAGGCCGCGATCAAGACGATCGGCGGCGTCGAGTACGACTACGGTATCCGCGGCGAAGGCGCGCGGGCCACGCGGATGGTCTCGCCGGAACGGCAGAAGAAGGCGCTCGAGGTCGTGCTGCAGACGCTCGATCCGAAGTTCCTGGACATCCCCGAGAGCGTCGTGGAGCTGCTGCTGCCGAGGCCACCGGGATTTGGCGGCAACCGTGAGCTCTTCGACTCGCAGACCGGGCTGACCTTCGATGCACTGAGCGCCGCGACGACGGCCGCCGAGATGACGCTCAGCGGGTTATTGCATCCCGAGCGTTGCGCGAGGTTGGTCGATCATGCACGACGCGATCCGAAGCAGCCGGGTTTGAAGTGGCTGCTCGAGCAGGCCGTCGAGCGCGTGACTCGCCCATCCGCCGAAGGCTCGGCTCGACTCGCCGCGATCCGAGTGGCGACCGTCGACCTCCTGGTTCGCGAGCTCATCGCGCTTCGCGAAGACCCTCGCGCGACCGTCGCCACTCGCTCCGAGGTGGATGACACTCTCGAGTATCTGGTCACGACCGTCCCGGGACATCTTCCGTATTCGACGCTGTCCGACCTGGTGCGCTACCGGGAGCGCATGCTGTCGCCCGAGCCGGCGAGGCCGAGGGTCCTACCGGCGCCACCGGGAAGTCCGATCGGCACCTGGGAGCCGGGCCGGCTTTGCTGTGACATCGGCTGGCTCTCGAAGGGCTAAAGGCCTCTCGAACCAATGTGGGACATCCGTGCCGGGAACAGACCGCTCACCCGAACGGTGACTCCGCCGGATTCTTGCCTTCGGGGCTGTACCTGGGCCCCTCGACCGAGCGATGATCCCGGCAGCGGATTCGACTGAGCGCAGGCGGAGCATTCGGAGGGACGAGCGTGGCGCGATCACAGGACCTGTCTGAGCATCGGGACGAGATCGCCGAGATCGATCGGGCCTTGCTCGAATTGATTCGGCGACGGTTCGAGGTCGCGGCGCACATCGGTCGCCACAAGGCCGAGCAGAGCCTACCGGTCGTCGTGCGCGATGTGGAGGACCGCGTTCTCTCGAAGGCGCGCGATCGGGCCGAGGACTGCGGCGTCTCCGAGTCGGTGATGGCCGAGATCTTCCAGGCGATCATCCGCGGCTCGGTCGAGCGACAGTATCGGATCGGCATCGAGCGGCGAGCGGGCAGCGGCGGTCAGGTGCTCGTTTTGGGTGGCGCGGGTGGTATGGGAAGCTGGATCCGCCACTTCCTCGAATTGATCGGTCACCAGGTCCACATCGTCGATCCCGCATTGCGCAACCTGCCGGCAGCGCCCGATCAATACGCCTCGCTCGCCGACGTGGAGGAGATCAATCGGTTCGACGCGATCGTCGTCGCGGTGCCCCTGCGGCAAACGCCGGACGTGCTCACGCGTGTCGTCGAGCGCCGCCCCAAGGGTCCCGTCATCGAGGTCGCCTCGATCAAGGATCACTTGCGTCCCGCGCTCGAGCTCGCGCGCAATAGCGGCGTCACCGTCCGTTGCCTGCACCCGATGTTCGGCCCAGGCAAGTCGCACTACGAGCCGCTCACCTTCGTCGTCGCGAGTCAGAACGAGCCCGAAGAAGAGCGCGCCGCGCTCGAGGCCCTCCTGCGCCACCCTTACTCGCGCTTCCTCGCCGTGCCCTTCGCGCACCACGATCGCCTGATGGGCTGGCTGCTCGGCCTGGCCCACCTCAACGGCATGCTGTTCGGCGCGGCACTCACCCGCTCGGGCCTCGACCCACGCGAGCTGAGCGCCTGTGCCTCGACGACCTTCTCTCGCCAGGCGGGCACGGCGCTGTCGGTGCTCTCCGAAGACCCCGACCTCTACCTCGACATCCAGCACCTCAATCCCCACCGCGACGCGGTGTACGCCGCGACGAAGGAAGCGCTCGATCACTTGATCGACGTCGTCTCGAAGGAAGACCGCGAAGACTTCCGAGAGACGATGCGCGCCGCACGCAGCGCGGTGCAGCCAGAGGATTGAAGGCGGGCTCGATGGAGTGCCCAAGTCGAGCGAGTCAGGAACAGAATCAGTCGATGAGAGCTCGCACGAGCGAGCTTGGGCCTCTTGGAACGTCCAACGGCTCGACGTCCAACTTTGAACTTCGAAGTCCCTGCGCCGCCCATCCTCGGATTGGCCCCTTGCTCGGCGCTCCTCTGCTCGATCGATGGCTCCTTCGAGGAAGCCGCATCCAGCTCGATGGCCTCTTCCCGTTTCGGTCGCGCGGGCTCTGGTTCCGATCATCCCGTACGAACTTTCTGACGGACACGGCCATCTACCGGCGAGTGGGCTTCCCGCGCTTTGCCCGCACCGGCCGGCCCTTCCCGACGTTGCGGCATCTTCAGGGTGGGGTCGGTATACTGTCATTTCGACCTGGCCTGACCCCAACCCAGGAGGCTCCCTCATGCGCTCGCTCGCAACCTTGCTAGCGGCTATCGCTCTCGCCGGATCGGCGACGGCCCAGAACACGATCCTTTTCTCGTTCGACGAGGACGAGCTCACTCTCGATAACGGCAACGGTCTCTTCGAGATCGGTGAGCTCCATCAGGACGAGATCGGTGTCGTGACTCCGGGCGTCGGATTCTACTCGGCAGAGCCCTTCCTCCCTCTCGGCGCCCAGTGGGCGTATCTCGGAGACGCCGACTCGGACGGCCGCTATGCCGACGACTCGGTCGACGGTCCCGGTGACGAAGTCGATGCGCTGTTCGTCAAGGCGAACCATGTCGGTCCTGTCACGCCGCGCGACGTCTTCATGAGCCGCGAGACCGAAGACGGCTACGGCCCCGGCTTTCTCGACAGCGACGTCTTCCGGTTCGCCGGCCCGAACGGCGCCCTCGAGGTTTTCTTGACCGAAGCCGAGATCGTCAACGCGATCGGTCAGGCCCCGGGCAGCGACGTCGATCTCGACGCGATCTGCCAGGCCGCTGACGGTGCGCTGTACCTCTCCTTCTCGCTCGACGAGTCGGTCGGTGGCGTCACCGCCGGTGACGGTGCCCTGATCTGCATCCCGGCCGTCGCGATCACCTACGACGCTCAAGGCAACGTCAGCTCGATCTTGACGAACACGGCAGCGATCGTCGCGACCGAATCCGACATGGATGCGCTGGTCATCAACAGCGGCGTCGTCACCTCGGTCGGTGGCAGCCCGAGCTACAGCGACCTCTCGGCGCTCGAGATCGATCCGGCCGGCGGCACCTGGGCCGCGCCACAGTTCCCCGGAACCGACCTTCAGAACATGCTCTTCGGCTGGGAGGGATTCTCGAACGACGGCGCCATCTTGAGCACGGCCGGCGGCGGCACGATCGCGACGATCAACGGCATTCCGATGGGCAGCACCATCGCGACACCCGGCACGCACATCGGCATGCTGCCGGACAGCACCGGCCTCGGCGGCATCAACGGCCTGGCGCTCATCCCGACGCAGGACGCCCCGTTCGTCGTCGAGAACTACCCCCGCAACCTGATCACCTCGATGCCGTCGTGGCATCAGCTCCAGTACTCGGGTGCGACGCCGAACGGCACGATCGCCGTCACCGTCAACCTCGGCCCGACGACCACAGGCGGTGCGTTGCCCTCCCAGTTCATCGCGCCCTTCGGCGAGCTCTTCGGTAACTTGATCACCTTCCAGGTGCTCTTCAACGTCCCCGCCGACAGCGCCGGCCAAGCCAGCGTGAGCACGGTCATCAACATCCCGGGCCTCGTCGGTCAGAACCTGGTCTTCCAGGGCATCGACGTGACGTCGGCTCGCCTTTCGACCCCGGCTGCTCTTCAGTTCCTCTGAGCCGCCCGGTGCTTCGAATCGCCTTTGGAATCCTCGTGCTCGGTCTGGTCGCCGGTTGCGGTGACCGGGCCGAGCCCGCTCCCACCTCCCTGGTCCTCATCACCCTCGACACGACTCGCGCCGATCGCCTCGGCTGCTACGGTCGCATCCGCGCCATGACGCCTCATCTCGATGAGCTCGCGGCCCGTGGCGTCCGCTTCGCCCGCGCCTACACCGCTGCACCGATCACCCTGCCCGCTCATGCGTCGATCCTCACCGGCACTTGGCCGAACACTCACGGGCTTCGGGACAACGGCCAGAGCGGTCTCTCCGATCGCGCGACGACGCTGGCCACTCATCTCGGACGCCAAGGTTATGAGACCGCCGCCTTCATCGCGGCCTATCCCCTGCGTTCCGAGTTCTCACTCGATCGCGGCTTCGCTCACTACGACGACGATCTGCCCAAGCGCGCGACGTCGACGGGCGAAGCATACTCGGAGCGGAGCGCCACCGATGTCCTCGCCCTCGCCGCCGACTGGTGGGAAGAGCGCACGCCGGGCAAGCCCGCATTCGCCTGGATCCACCTCTTCGACCCGCACAGCCCCTACGCGCCCCCCGAGCCGTTCGCGACCTCCTTTCGGAATGACGCCTACCAGGGGGAGATCGCCTACCTCGATCACGCGCTCGGGCAGTTCCTGGACAGGGTGAAGGCAGACGATGTCTTGGTGAGCGTCGTCGCCGATCACGGCGAAGGGCTGGGCGAGCATGGTGAGGAGACTCATGCCTTCCTTCTGCACGAAGCGACGGTTCACGTGCCCTGGTTGATCGCCGGTCCCGGCGTTCCGGAAGGACAGACGGTCGACGAGCTCGTGCGCACCGTCGATGTGGCGCCGACGCTCGTCGACCTGCTCGGGCTGCGGCCGCTTCCGGGAGCCGAGGGCGAGTCGGCGCGTCCTTTGTGGGAACATCCGAACGCGCCACCCCGCACCGCGCGGCTCGAGACATGGTTCCCGAGGCTGCGTCGCGGCTGGAGCGAGATGCACGGGCTGGTGCACGGGACCGACAAGATCGTCTGGGCGAGCTCTTCCGACCAGGCGCCCGAGATCTTCGATCTCTCGTCGGATCCTGAGGAGCTACGTGCCATGGCCGAGCCGCCCGATTCGATTGCGGCCCGGCTCCTCGAGCGACTGAAGAGCGAAACCACAGGCACTGCCATCCCAGCGAGCTCGGCGCTCGATCCCGAAGTCGCTCGTCAGCTCGAGCGCCTCGGCTATACGGGCGGCGCACGCGCGGCATCGAGCGGTCCTCTGCCTCATCCGCGCGATCGGATGCCGATCCTGCAGGGCTTGGCCGATGTGCAACGCCTCATCGCCCAACGCAAGTTCACGGTCGCGGGCACGGTGCTCGATCGCCTCGAGCGAGTCGCACCCGACGAGCTCGGGATCGACCTGAACCGCGGGCGCCTCGAGCTGGCTCGCGCTCAGCAAGACCCCTCGGCACTGACGCGCGCGGCGGCCGCCTTCACGCGGGTCATCCAACGCAATCCCCAGCATGCGCAGGCGTGGTGGGCACTGGCCGATGTCGAGGCGGCGCGAGGCCACGAGGAAGCGGCACAGGCAGCCCGAGACGCCGCACGGGCGCTCGGCCACGCCTCGGAGCACTGAGCGCTCGCGAACCACTCAACGTCGTGACGCGCAGGCTCCCGATCACTCAGGTCTTGCAGGCGGGACCGCGCTGCTCCTCGATCATCATCAGGGGCTCGAGCAGCTCATCGAGGGCGCTCCGATCGTCGCGATCCTGCATCGCTTCGAAGAGCTCGCGCTCTTCCCAGCGAATGTGATCGTGGAGGAGCGATCCGAGGCGGTGTAGGTCTTGGGCGAGTGGCGTGTTGGTCGAAGTCACGATCGACGCGGCGAGCTCACGCATTGCGTCGTGCTCACTTTGGAGCCGGCCGGCTTCCTCGCCGGTGAGTAGGGGCAGGATCCATCGCTCCTCGTCGGCGAAGTGCGGGACGATCAGCTCGCGCCACTGACTGGTGAGGCGGTCTTGCGCCGCAGCCCGTTGCTCGGCGTCTTCGGCCTGGCGGAGCTGGCGAGACAGGACGAGCGCATGATGGTGCTCGCGTGACAAAGGCAACAAGGCAGTGTGTCGCTTCATGAGAACCCTCCCGAGGTTCGAGCGCCGGCCCGGCAACAGACCGTCGACTCATCAGTTCGCGAGCCGGCCACGACGCGGCCGATCCCTCGCGATTCAGGTCACCACATCGTCGCCCGGTGTGCTTCGGCAACATCGCTTCGATGATCAGGATGCTCGTCTCGGATCGGTGACGAGGGAGTCGAAGCCCGGAGCGGTGCCTCCAGTGGGGACCCCGGCTTCTCGGACCGGTCCTGACCGAGACGCGAGGCCCATCGCTCACGATACACCAAGCGAGCGAGAGACCCGGTAGTCCTTTTTTCGTTCCCATGGCCTCGAAAACCTTGCCCCGCCCGGCCCGGGCCGGTGTGAGTGGGGATGAACTGAGGCCGATCGCGATGCCGCCCGTGACGATCAGCGTCCACGAGCGCGCTGCCAGCTCCTTGCCCGCGGTGCGGCCCATCACCCATGAGACGAAGAAGGAATACCCATATGAAGACGGAGAACCGAAGCGCCGGTTGGGGGCTGTCGATCGCCTGGATCCTGCTGACGGCAGGGCATGTCGCCGCCTTCGACGAGCCGATCGAGCTGACGAAGTTGAATGCCGCGGTCCCCGACAACAACAACCTGATGGGCATCTCGGCCGCACTCGATGGCGATCTGGCCGTCATCGGGGCCAGCAACGCCCGGATCAACGGCGTCCGGACCGGAGCCGCACGTGTCTTCGACACCAGCACTGGGCAGGAGCTGTGGCACCTGACCGCCTCCGACGGAGCCGCGACCGACGCCTTCGGGTGCTCGGTGGACCTCGACGGTAACACCGCGATCATCGGCGCGCGCGGAGACGAGAACCAGACCGGCGCGGCGTACCTCTTCGACCTGACGACCGGGCAAGAGCTGTTCAAGCTGACGGCGTCCAACGGGTCCCCGACGGATTCCTTCGGCTACTCGGTGGCCATCAGCGGCAATACGGCGATCCTCGGCATTCCCCAGGACGACCATCACGGAGACTCCAACGCCGGCTCGGTGCTCGTCTTCGATGTGACGACCGGAGCACAGCTCCGCCGGCTCACCGCCAATGACGCTTCGGCCAACGACTATTTCGGATGGTCCGTCGACCTCGACGGCAATACCGCGATCATCGGTGCGGACGGGAACAACGCCGCCTACGTCTTCAACGTCGATACCGGGCAGCAGCTTCGCAAGCTGACCGCCCCGTCCTCGGGAGGCGATCGTTTTGGTGGGGCGGTGGCGATCGACGGCAACATCGCGGTCATCGGAGCGGCCTGGGACGACCCGAGCGGCAGCCAGTCGGGCTCGGCTTACCTCTTCGACGTCACCACGGGGCAGCAGCTCTTCATGCTCACGGCTGACGACGGCGAGGCCGACGACTTCTTCGGGCACTCGGTCGCCATCGACGGCGACGCGGCGATCATCGGCTCCTATTGGGAGGACCAGGGTGGTAGTCAAGCCGGGGCGGCCTACCTCTTCGACGTGACCACGGGTCAGCAGGTCACCAAGCTCGTGGCTAGCGACACAGCCGCCGGAGATCAATTCGGTTCGTCGGTCGCTCTCCTCGGTCGCCTCGCCCTCGTCGGCTCCCCCTACGACGACGACTCGAACAACAATTCGGGCTCGGGCTACCTCTTCGATATCGAAGGCGACACGACACCGCCGAGCTCGGTCTTCGGTGTGCAGTCGACGTCGCACTCGGTCAGCCTCTGGAGCAACCAGACGACCGTGGACATGACCTGGACCTCCGCGCTCGACGACTCGTCGGGCGTCGACGGCTACTCGGTGCTCTTCGACCAGAGCCCGGCGACTGACGCACCGACGACGAAGTCTGTCGAGGAGACCGAGACCACCTACTCGGAAGTGCTCAGCGGCTCGACGAGCGGCTACTATTTCCACATTCGAGCGGTCGACAACTGCGGCAACTGGGGAGACTCGACGCACGCAGGCCCCTACCTGATCGATGACATCGCCCCGAACACCGGAGCGATCGACATCGCGGGCGGCGCGGCATCGACGACCAGCCCGATCGTCAGCCTCGACTCGCTCTACGCCTTCGACGAGGAGAGCGGCGTGGTCGACATGCAGTTCTCGAACGACGGCGAGATCTGGTCCAACGAGGAGGTCTACGCTCCCTCGCGCAGCGGCTGGGACCTGACGGCACTCGGTGGCAACGCGGATCCCGGGACGAAGACCGTTCATGTTCGCTTCCATGATGCGGCCGGAAACGAGAGCGCCGTCTTCTCGGACACCATCAACTTCACTCCGGCTCCCGAGCTCCAGATCATCACGCCGAGCCGCGGCTCGAATCTCGGCGGCAACACGATCACGATCTTCGGCACCGGCTTCACGCCCGGCATGACGGTGACCTTCGGAGGCGTCTTCGGCCAAGCGACCTACGTCAGCTCCACCGAGCTCTCGGTCGTCGTCCCCGCCGGCCCCGCCCCGACATCGGGCTCCGGCAGCCCTCGCCGCTTGGCCGTCGACGTGGATGTCGTCGTCACCACCCCGCACGGCAGCGACTCGATGACCGGCGGCTACACCTACACGTTCAAGCGCTGACCTCACGACCGGCTCTTCCCCAGGTCGATCGCAGCCCCCCCCCTCGGAACGCGCTCGGGACCGGATCGGTCCCGGGCGCGTCTTCTTTTGAACGCTCGATACTAGCCCGGCACCGAGCCAGCGGATTGATCAACGGCTCGAGGTGGCACCGGGCACCTCTTGTCACCGGCAGTCACACCGTCACCTCCGAAGGACAAGAGGCTCGGGGGGAGCTTCTACCGACTCCATCCGCTCTCACACCCGGACATCCTGAACGCCTTGTGTCGTCGGCCGATTGCGTGCGACGAGCAGACAAGGACCTCCTCGATGGATCGAGAATTCGTTGCCCCGGATGGAGCGGCGCGGTGTGACTACGGGAGGCGAGGCGCCTCCCGACGGGCGAAGCCTTCCACCGGACCGAATTCGAAACAAACGCGGCGCTCCCGATGCGGATCGCGCGGTTCACACAAAGAAGGAATGATGCCATGAAGTTCACAGGCTGGCTTTCTACTGCTGTCTTGTCGGTTGTCTCGGTCCTATCGACGGCGGAAGCGGCCCTCGCCCGAGACGAGCCTTTCGAGATGTTCAAGGTGACGGCTTCGGACGCCGCAGCCAGCGATCGCTTCGGCACCGCGGTCGACACCGATGGAAGTGTCGCCATCATCGGGTCGAGCAGTGACGATGACGCCGGATCGGGCTCGGGCTCGGCCTACCTCTTCGACGTGGCGACCGGGCAGCAGCTCTTCAAGCTCACCGCCTCCAATGCCGGCGCAAGTGATCGATTCGGGATCTCGGTCGCGATCGATGGGATCACGGCCATCGTCGGCGCCGACCAGGAGGACTCCGGCGCGAGCGGTTCGGGCTCGGCCTACCTCTTCGACGTGGCGACGGCCCAAGAGCTGTTCCACCTCACGCCGGCCGACGCCGATTCCGGCAAGAACTTCGGCAACGCGGTCGCGATCTCCGGCAACCTCGCCATCGTCGGGGCGTTTCAGGACCGCGCCGTCGCGAACCAGGCCGGCGCCGCCTACGTCTTCGACGTGACGACCGGGCAGCAGCTCTTCAAGCTCACCGCCTCGGATGCGGCCTCGGGGGACTTCTTCGGAAGCGCTGTCGCGATCTCCGGCAATCTCGCCCTCGTCGGGGCCTCGGGCGACGATCCTGGTGGAGCGGCCTATGTGTTCGACCTGACGACGGGCCAAGAGCTCCTCAAGCTGAGCGGATCCGATACCGTCTCGAGTGATCTCTTCGGGAGCGCGGTCGCCCTCGAGGGAAGCACCGCCCTCATCGGAGCCCGTGGACGGGACGATGACGGCAACAGCTCGGGCGCTGCGTACGTCTTCGATGCCTCGACTGGTCAAGAGCTCTTCAAGCTCCGCGCGTCCGACGCCTCGGAAGCTGATCTCTTCGGCGTGTCCGTGTCGCTCAGCGGCGGCCTCGCCATCATCGGCTCGTACCTCGACGACGACGGTGGCAATGAAACCGGATCGGCTTACGTGTTCGACGTGACGAGCGGACAGGAGCTCTCCAAGCTGAGGGACTCCGACGCCACGGCCGGTGATCGATTCGGCGAGACCGTCTCGATCGCCAACGGCTACGCCATCGTCGGGGCGGCTTCCGACGACGCTCCCATCAACAGCAGCGGCTCGGCCATTCTCTTCGACGCCGATGGAGACACGACGCCTCCTGGCAGCGTGGGCAATCTCCAGTCGACCTCCCACCTCGTGGACGTGTGGTCCTCTTCGACCAATGTGATGTTGAGCTGGACGGCAGCGACCGACGACATCAGCGGCGTGGACGGCTACTCGGTGCTCTTCGATCAGAGCCCGACGACACAAGCTCCAGAGGTGAAGGTGATCGAAGAGACCGAGCTGGCCTACTCCGAGACGCGGCCGACTTCAATTGATGGTCATTACTTTCATATCCGAGCGGTGGATGCCTGCGGCAATTGGGGAGACACCCTCCACGCCGGTCCGTTCTGGATCGATACCGAGGCCCCGACGAATGGGACGGTTCGAATCGCCAGCGGCCTGTCCTCGACGCCGGGCCTGATCGTCCGGCTCACCGACCTGGGTGCGACGGAGCCGGCGAGCGGTCTGGCCGACATCCAGTTCTCGAACGACGGCTCCGATTGGACGAATCAGGGCTTCTTCTCCGAGACTCGCGAGGCTTGGGACCTCTCGACATTCGGCGGCGACACCACCCCTGGCACCAAAACCGTCTACGTTCGCTACTTCGACGCTGCGGGCAACGTGAGCGCCTCGTTCTCGGACACCATCGAATACACGCCCCGCCCCAAGCTGACGAACATCACGCCGAACCGCGGCTCGAGCGCGGGTGGCAACACGATCACACTCGTCGGCAGCGGCTTCACGCCGGACACCGCCGTGACCTTCGGCGGAGCCGCGGGCACCGTCAGCTTCGTCAGCGACACCGAGCTGCAAGTCACGGTGCCGGCATCGCCGGTGTCCCCCGCCGAAGCCGGCAGCCCGCGCCGTTTGGCTGTGGACGCCGAGGTCGTCGTCACCACCCCGCACGGCAGTGATTCGGCGGTGAATGGCTACACTTACACGTTCAAGCGTTAGAGATCCGATTCCAGCGATTCGGATGGACGGCGGTGAGGGCTTCGGCTCTCACCGCCGCTTCTTTCGACGCATCCGCCTGGCGATGCCAATTAGCGACCCGGGCGTTGAGGTTCCCAGTCGCGGGCCGGCTCGCCGAAGACGCGCACTTCGAAGATGCCGGCCGCGCCGAGAATGCTGACCATATGATAATCGGCGTAGTGGATCCGCTCGAGCTTGCCGGCCTTGGCGGCGGCTTCGATGCTCGCGTCGCCGAAGGCCCAGGTCGTGCGCAGCAAGGGCTCGCGCAGGAAGAACGTCTTCGCCGTCGCCGCGCGGCCGCCCACCTTCGTCTCGTGGAAGTGCGTCGTGAGCGGGCCGCTCTGGATCGCGACCAAGGCACCGGTCGGCGCACGGACCGGAAGATCGGGCAGGGACTCGCAGGCCGCGGTCATGAGGACCGCGATCCCCGCGAGCTTCCGAATCCACTCAATCGCCATACACGATCACCGTGAAGCGCTGATAGAAGAAGAGTATGTTGTCGTACTCGTAGTCCGCGTGGCGCAGGGTCGTGATGCCGGCCTCCTTCGCCGCGGCCTCGATGCTCGCATCGCCCCACGAGACCAGCCCGAGCACGACGCGCGTCGTCGCCCGCCCTACCTTGTCGCCCAGCTCCGTCTCATCGAGGTCGGTGTCGAGCGGCGCCCGAATGCTGCTGTAGGCGAATCCGGTCGGTGGAATGACCGGAGCCTCGAAGGTCAGGTTGCAGGCCGTGAGCCAAGGGACGATGAGCAGCAGGGCGAGGCGTCGCATGCGAAGGCTCCAGTGGTTCAGCTGCTGAGGTCGAACTCGGCGACGATCGGCAGGTGATCGCTCGCCACCTTGGACACGGCGAGCCGACAGCGTCTCGCCTTGAGGAGACGCAGGCCACCGCGGTAGTAGAGCTTGTCGAGCGAGCCGCTGGGTGAGAACGACGGCCAGGTCTTCATGTCGCGGCTCTGACCGGCGAGGTTGGCGGCGTTCCCGAATCCGAGGACGCGCGTGAAGATCGGGACGATGAGTGACCGCCAATCATTGAAGTCGCCGCCGACGATGCACGCAGTGCCTTCCTCGAGGCCTCGGAACTCGCCCGAGTGCACCAGTCGCCCGACCTGGAACTCGCGCTCGGCGGCCGACAGTCCCAGATGGAGGTTGAAGACCTCGAGGGTGTGCGGGTGCCCGGCTTGCTTCTCGAGTGTGATGGTCGTGTGCTGGCAGCCGCGGCGCTTGCGACGGCCGATCGTGAGATCGATGTTCCGCTCGCGCTCGATCGGATGCCGGCTGAGTGTCGCGTTTCCGTAGCGTCCCTTGCGCAGGGAGACGTTGTGGCCCACGGCGCGATGGGGGTATCCGGCGGCTTCGGCGATCTCGCGGGCGAGGTCGAGCTCTCGCGAGCGAGGCGCTCCTTCGTCGACCTCCTGCATGAGGACGATGTCGGCGTCGTGATGCTTCAGCACTTCGACGATGCGCTCGGGTCGAAACCGCCGATCGAGGCCGATCGCACGATGAATGTTGTACGTCAAGATCCGCAGGTGCACCGCTGCCCTCCCGAAGGCCACCTGACGGGCAGCCCGAATCGCGCCTCATCCTAGGTCGCGTCATCGGCGCTGTCACCTCCGCCCTGAAATCTTCGACGAGGCCTTCCGGCACGGTCCGGTGGCTGGCCCCAGCTTCACTCAGAACTTCAAATGCAGCTTGTGCAGGTTGCACCGATCGTCGAGGATCCAGGGCGGTGAGGCACGGTGACTTCGTGCGACGCACCGTCGAGCCAGATCGACGTCCGCGGTTGTCTCGGCGCGGAAGGCGATGGTGTCTCCGAGAATCGTGGGCTCGCATTCGCCCCGTCGGACGGGGCCTTTCGCGATCCTGGGCACCTCGAGCGGGTGTGCATCCGGCCTCCCGGCATCCACCTTGCGAGTGGCCGCGCGTGTGAATCGAACGGAGCAGCAGCCAAAGCTCGACGAACGAGCGAAGGCTCTGGGGAAGAAAACGTGATCGAAGGGAGCCACGGAGCCAGCGAGGCCTGGCCGCGACGATCGAGCGCTCTCCCAAAGGGCCTGGAGGCCCACTCGAGCCTGGAAGCTCGAGCCCATAGAGCGAATGCTCGCCTCGTCATCACCTCTCCGAGACCACGACCATTCCTGTGCAAGCATCACAACTGGAGGCAATACAATGCGTTTTCTCAAGACCATCCTCGCGTCCGCCGCGCTTCTGGTCGCCTTTGGCCCGATCGCCGAGGCCGCTGGCCGCAACCCGGGCAGCCTTCTGATCTACCCTTCCTACGACTCCGATCCGGGAAGCGGCACGGTCATCAGCATCACGAACACCAAGGATGATCCTTCCTTCAACCAGAACACGAACCTCAACGGCGTCGTCGATGTGCACTTCATCTACATCGATGGCGACTACTGGACCGAGTTCAATCGTTTCGAGCGCCTCACGCCCAACGACACCTTCACCGTGCTCGCCGGCGTCCACAACCCGAACAGCGAGACCGGCTTCCTCTACGCGGTCGCCCTCAACCCGACCACGCAGGCCCCGATGTCGCACAACTGGCTGATCGGTGACGAGATCGTCGCTGACGGCAGTGGCAACTGGCTGTACGGCTTCGAGGCGATCGCCTTCAAGGCCCTCACCGGCGAAGGCGCCGACACCGACCTCGACCAGGACGGCATGCTGGACCTCGACGGTGCCGAGTACGAGCAGGTCGCTGACGAGATGATGATCTCGAGCTTCATCGCTCAGGACAGCTCCTACGTCACCTCGACCCTGATCCTCGTCGCCCTCGTCCCGAGCTCCGACTTCGAGAGCCGCCTCGACTTCAAGGTCTACAACAACAACGAGTACGAGTTCTCCGCGACCTACAAGTTCCGTTGCTGGGCCTTCGTCGAGCTCTCCGACATCGACGCTGTCTTCACCGACAGCTTCCTCGGCGCCACGAACGTGGACAGCCGCGCCAACGGTCTCTCGATCGGCACGACCGGTTGGGCCCGCATCAATGGCGACCGCGCCATCGACGTGGTCGGCAACGAGGCCATGATCGACGACCCCGCCTTCGTCGGCGCCTTCGCGCAGTCGCTGGACGGTTACGCCGTCGGTCACCTGCTCCACGAGAGCGATGCCCTCAACGCCACCAACGGTGTCCTCGACTCGCTCCAGTAAGCTGATCTGAGTCACACGGACTCACTGACTCTCGACGGGGAGGCCGAACGGCCTCCCCGTTTCTATTGGTTCGTGTTCTGGTGACCTCGGGATCATCTGGGTTGGCACTTCGGCCGCAACGCGGTCCGACGATGCAAATCCCTTCCCATCGTTGCTGCGCTCTCGAGACCTCTGTACAGTCGGGTCGTTCCAGAGAGGAAAGTACCCCTTTGGGGTGGAGCCGCGGATTCTTCTCCCACCCATTTCACGAGGAGATTCTCTGTCATGAGAATCCTGTACAAGCGGCCCTTTCACGCGGCTCTTTGCTGGACTCTGTTGATCGGTTCGACTTGGGCCGGCCAGGTCATTCATGTGGACCAGAGCAACCCGAGCTGCCCGGGCTCTGGAAGCCCCCTCGATCCCTTCTGTACCATTCAGGCTGGTATCGATGCCGCCTCTGACGGCGACGAGGTCGTGGTTGCGCCCGGGACCTACTTCGAGAACATCGACTTCTCGGGCAAGAGCATCTTGGTCCGCAGCACCCTCGGCCCCAGTGTCACCACGATCAACGGCGGCACGACCGGCGCCGCCGTGCTCTTCTCGAATGGCGAAGGACCGGACACGAGCCTCGAGGGCTTCACCATCACCTCGAGCCAACCGGCGCCCTTTGGGTTCGTCGGCATCGAGAGCCGAGCTGGCGCGTCGCCGACGATTCGCTCGAACACGATCACCGGCAACAACGGCGGTGGCGTTCGTTGCCTCGATGGCAGCGTCGTCCGGATCATCGACAACGAGATCCGCGATAACTACTCCTACTCCGGCGGCGCCGGTATCTCCGGTCAGAGCTCGACGCTCCACATCGAAGGTAATCGGATCGAGTCCAATGACATGGGAGCGACCTCGAAGGGAGGTGGCATCCTCTTGGTCGGGACCGATGCGACCATCCGCAGCAACACGATTCGCGGCAACGGCATTTCACTGCCCACGACCGGCTCGACCGCCGGCGGCCTTTACATCGACACGACCTCGCTCACAATCGTCGAGGACAACGAGATCCTTTTCAACGCGGCCGGCTCCTCGGGCGGTGTCACTTGTCAGAGCGCGTCGACCATCCGCCGCAATGTCATCCGAAACAACACCGGCCTCTTCGGCACTGGCGGGCTGCTCTGCTTGCGAAGCTCCCCGGTCGTCGAGGGTAATCTGATCTCGCGCAATACCGGCGGCAGCCAAGGAGGCGGCCTCGGGATCCTCTCGGGCTCTCCCCACGTGGTCAACAACATCATCGATCACAACTCCGCGACGACCGGCGGCGGCTTGTGGCTCTTCGGTGCTGGCACGCAGCCGATCCTCTCCAACAACACCCTCGCCGAGAACATCGGCGCGGAGGGGCCCTTCCTCTTCGGATCCGGCAGCGTCTTCGTCGGGCTGCTCGCCCAGGCCACCATCCGGAACTCGATCGTGCGAGGCGCCTCCAGCCTCGAGACCGAGACCGCTGATGGCGGTGTGCTCTTCATCGAGTTCTCCAACGTGCGAGGCGGTTTCGCCGGGATCGGCAACATCGACGCCGACCCGCTCTACCTCGATGCGAATGCCGGAGACTTCCGCATCGCCTGCAACTCGCCCAGCGTCGATGCCGGCACGAACACGCCAGGAGCTCCCCTGCCCGACCTGGACCATGAGGGTCGCGATCTCCGCCGGATCGGGACGGTCGATCAGGGAGCGGACGAGGCGGGACTCTCCTGGCAAATCAATGGACCCGCCATCGTCGGCGGTCCTCCGATCGACGCCACGGCCGAGGCCGGCTCAGCGCAGGGAGGGTTCCTCGCGCTTCTCGAGCTGAGCTTGGGTGATGGCAGCGCGACCGGCGGGTTGCCGATTCCCGTGCCGATGAACTTCGGTCGCCGGAAGGATCTCGACGCCGACGCCTTATTCAATCTCTGGTGGGCCCTGCCATCGCCGGTTCGCCAGGTGACATTGGCAGGAGCGCCCTGCTCATCAGGCACGACGGCCGCGGTCGGCGTTCCGCCTTCTGCCCCCATCGGGCTGAAGGTCTACTACTCAGGCGTCTCGCTCGATCTGATCACACCGGCACTCGTGTCCGTCGCCGAGACGCGATCGATCGTCACCCAGTGAGCCTGCAGGATGCCGGTGACCTCCACTCTTCGGACGCGACCGGCGAGAACACACCATTCGACGAGACCCGGGCGAGCTGAACAGAGCCGCCCGGGCCTTTCTTCGCTCGTCTCTGCGAGGCCTGGCCTCGCGTGCTGAGTCGGCGAGCGGTGGGTGGAGCTTCCTTCGGTTTCCGTGCTTGACCGAAGTGAAACCGAGGAATAACCTATCAACGAATCGTGATAGGAAGATTGTTCGGGGCGGCCAGTTCGCGGCTCGCGCCCTCGCGCCCGGCTCGGGCACGCAAATATCAGACTGGACTTACAGTTAGGATTCAAATGCACACCCGCACGACGACCACCGGCACCGGTCTCGATTACAAGGTCAAGGACCTGTCCCTCGCCGATTACGGCCGCAAGGAGATGGTCCTCGCCGAGCACGAGATGCCCGGACTGATGGCGATTCGGGAGCAGTACGGCTCCAAGCAACCCCTGAAGGGCGCACGGATCAGCGGCTCGCTCCACATGACGATTCAGACCGCGGTTCTGATCGAGACGCTGGTCGCCCTCGGCGCCGAGGTGCGCTGGGCGAGCTGCAACATCTTCTCGACGCAGGACCAGGCGGCGTCGGCAGTCGTGGTCGGCCCGAACGGCACCGTCGACAAGCCGAGCGGCGTGCCGGTCTTCGCCTGGAAAGGCGAGACGCTCGAAGAGTACTGGTGGTGCACGAACGAGGCGCTCACCTGGCCCGACGGCAAGGGCCCGAACATGATCCTCGACGACGGCGGTGACGCGACGATCCTGGTGCACAAGGCCGCCGAGTTCGAGGCGAACGGCACGCGCCCGAAGTACGACGCCGACAAGGATCCCGAGGATCTCGTCGAGCTGTTCAAGCTCATCGAGAAGGAGCTCGACGCCAACCCGGGCAAGTGGACCAAGATCGCCCAAGGCATCAAGGGCGTCACCGAAGAGACGACGACGGGCGTGCACCGGCTTTATCAAATGATGGAGCAGGGCAAGCTCCTCTTCCCCGCCATCAACGTCAACGACTCGGTGACCAAGAGCAAGTTCGACAACCTCTACGGCTGCCGGCACTCGCTCGTCGACGGGCTCGCTCGTGCGACCGACGTCATGATCTCAGGCAAGATGACCGTCGTCTGTGGCTACGGCGACGTCGGCAAGGGCTGCGCCCAGGCGCTCGCCGGTCAGGGCGCACGCGTCGTCGTCACCGAGATCGACCCGATCTGCGCGCTGCAAGCCGCTATGGAAGGCTTCAGCGTGCTGCGCGTCGAGGACGTCGTCTCCGTGGCGGACATCTTCATCACGACGACGGGTAACAAGGACATCATTACCCTCGAGCACATGAAGCAGATGAAGAACAACGCCATCATCGGCAACATCGGCCACTTCGACAACGAGATCGACATGGCCGGCTTGACCAAGTTCCCCGGCGTGAAGCGCGAGAACATCAAGCCGCAGTACGACAAGTACACCTTCCCCGACGGCCATAGCGTCCTCATCCTCGCCGAGGGTCGCCTGCTCAACCTCGGCTGCGCCACCGGCCACCCGAGCTTCGTGATGAGCAACTCGTTCACGAACCAGGTCCTCGCCCAGATCGAGCTCTTCCTGAACTCGGCCGAGTACGGCAAGACCGTCGCGGTGCTGCCCAAGCACCTCGACGAGATGGTCGCCCGCCTGCACCTCGATCAGCTCGGCGTCAAACTGACCGAGCTCACCAAGGACCAGGCCGACTACCTCGGCGTCCCCGTCGAAGGCCCGTTCAAGCCGGATCACTACCGGTACTGAGATGCGAAAGGGGGGCCTCCGCGCGAGGCTCCCCTCTTGACCGCCGGCAGCGCCGGAGCATTCAGGGGGTGAAACGATCGGAGCCCGAACAGGTCCCTGTCGCAAGTTCGGGAACTCGCTCGCGTGCACAGAGCTCATGATCGATTCACCGAGGCCTCGTGAGGGACGACGGGACCGGATCCCGCAGACGAAGGCGAGGGAGCGTTCCGACGCCCTGACCGACGGGCATGTCGAATCGTCCCTTACTCATCGCCAGACGGATGAGGTCCTCGCCGGGAGCCACACCATCCCTACGGGAACGGCGCCGTGTCAGGGACCCGTGCGGGCTCTGATTTCAGATCAGCGACGATCACTTCGACGAGCTCAATGCGCGTTCCAGGTATCGATCGGCACTTTGATCTGGTATGCCGATGCGGCCGCGTAGCGAGGTCAGCGACTCGGGGTGAACTTCCTTCAGGGCGTCGATGACATACCCGAAAGTCACCGGGCTGATGTCGGATCGCATGGCCGTCTCGAGGAGGGTCGAGACGATGGACGATCGCTTCTCCGGCAGGCTTTCGTAGACGCTCGCCAGCGCCGTCGCGGAAGAGCAGATTTCACCATCGTCTCGCCCCGAGACGATGGGCCTTCGAATGCCAAGGCTCGCGACATCGAACGCCGTTTCGTGCTCCCCGATCCGCAGCAGTTGCTTCGGGAGGTTCTGTCGCAGCAGACTGTCCTCCGACTGCAAGTAGAGAGCCTTCAGATCAGCTCCCAATACCTCGCTGCCGATGGCCTCGGAGTGCTCGACCAAGCCGTACATCAGAGCCATCTGGAGGTTGGAGTTGGCTTCGCCGAGCAGCCGATTGCGGGCTTCCACGGCCGCTCCCGGATTTCGGGTCCAGAGCTCTTTGCCCAGGCTCATCCCTCCCAGCGCCGAGTGCTTCGATCCGTCGCTTCCCGGCTTCTCGCTGCTGATCGCCTCGAGCAAGAACCGCTCACCCAGGGCCGAGTCGCTGAGCTTCGCGAAGTAGACCAGGATCTGTGAACGAGCCACCGAGTCCGTGCCGGCCTCTGCCCACTTTCGGTACAGTCGCAGCAGCTCTTTGTGATCGGCTCGCACGGTCGCCTGGCTCACCAGGTCCTTCGAGGTGATCTCCGGATAGATCAGCTCATCTGGAAGCTCCTCGAGAGAGGCATCCGTCTCTGGGGCAGGCGAAGGCTCCAGACCGATCGAGGGTGTTTCCGATCGATGCTCTGAGGTTGCGACGATCCCGGGAGATCGTGCCGGCTCCTCATTCGTCGACTCCTTCGAGAAGAAGGCGAACGTCAACGCGATCAGGATGCTGATTGCCACGAGCGCGATGATCCTCACAAGCCCTCCTGCTTTGACACCCGTCTGCCCAGCCCATTCGAATGGAGATCGATACCTGCCGTCAACCGTGCTGCGCCTGCGCCATGGCTTCCGAGACCGGCTGAAGCCGGTGCGCCGAAGCCGGCTCACAGAACGCGCCCCCTTGCTCGGCGCCTTTTCGTTCGATCGGTGGCACCGTCGAGCAAGCGGCTGCTAGCTCTGCGGTCTCTCTCCGTTTCGGTCGCGCGGGCTCTGGTTTCCGCGCGGGCTCTGGTTTCCGCGCGGGCTCTGGTTTCGGGGCTCTGGTCACCTTGCGTAGCGCATGGTGTCTCGGACGAGGTCTCTGGCGAGGGCCTTGACTCGGTCTTGTTCGAGGAGGAGGGCGTCGAGCGCAGGGACTTCGCCGCGGTGCAGGGTGATCACGACCGGCTTGCCGTCGACGTTGCGGAGGCCTTTGCCGACGACGTCTTCGCCTTGCCAGCTCTCTCGGTCGTGTGGGCTTCGTTCGAGGCTCGGCGCTTCTGCCTTCGCCTCGTTCTTCTTGTCGGTCAGGGCCCGTTGGAGCACGGGGTTGGCCCGGGCTTTCCACTCACCCAGCTCCTCCCGCAGATCGGCCAGCTCTCTTTCGAGCTCGACCATGATCTCGACCTCGAGCGACAGCCCTTCCGGATTGTAGAACCGCTGCGCCAGGAACCAGCCGGCCGGTGGGATACGGTCCTCGCTGCGCAAAGGATCGGCTGGATCCCATTCGACGGACTCGCTCTCGACCTCGGCTGGCTCGTCCGCTTCCCCACTCGCAACCTCATCGACTTGCGGCTCGGCAGCATCCTCCTGAGAGACCGATGTCCCGAGCTCTGGGATGGCCGAGGACTCCGAGTCGCTCTCGAGCAATGGCGTGTCGACCGCGCGTCCACGCCTCGTCTCGATCGGCTCCTCATGGAAGACCAGGAGCCAGATCGCCACGGGCAGCAGCGCGCCGGCGATCGCGATCGAGATCCAGGATTTGGCCTGCAGCACGGGTCGGTCTCACAGAACGTGTCGAGAGCTCGCCGCAAAGCGCTGGCGAGCTCTCGACCAGAATGCCAATGGCCGTTGAAGCCTCGATGAAGAGGCTCGCGCCTCTCCTACTGCCGCGTGTCGCGGGTCGAGCCGATCAACGGCGAGAAGAAGAGGCTGTTCATGAACAGCTTGTTGGTGCCGTGCCAGAAGGCGCGGAAGTTGGGGCCATCGGCGAGTTGGATGACGACACCGCCTCCCGATCGCGTCGCGATGACGGCGGCCGTTCCAGCGATCTCCCCCTGGCTTTGCTGGGAGCTGTAGCCCGCGAGCAAGGGGGCCTCGACGTACTGTGCCACCGTCGCGTAAGGGTCCGCGCTCAGCGGCAACGTCGATGTCCCTCGCCGGAAGACCGGCAGCCAATCGTAGGGGTAGCCGTATCCCAAGGGATGCGTCACATCGAGCCGCGTCTCGTAGATCGCGCCACTGACGAGAGCCTTCGCCCGATTCTCCTCGTAGTCCGCATAGGGAATGCGAACGGCGGGTTTCTCGTCCGCCTTTTCTTCCGATCGCTCGGCCGAGGAGACGAGCTCGTCGCCCGCCCAATTCGCGGCACTTCGCATGGCGATGACCGTGCCGCCTTGCCGCACCCAGCTCTTCACGTCGTCGAGGGCTCCGCCTCGCAGTGCGGACTGCGCGCCCGAGACCAGTACCAGATGCGTGACTTCGTTCCAGTCCAGCCGGGAGAGATCGTCGGCATCGACCACCGTCACGGGCATCTCGAAGCGCACGTCCAAGAGGTGCCAGATCTCTCCGACGGAGTACGACGAGGCACCACCGCCGGCGACGAGCACGACATTCGGATTGGATGGCTCCACCAAGCTGGGGCTTCCGAGATCGATGCCGCCGGGCGTCAATCCCGAGCTCACCGCCCAGAAGTCGATGCCGTCCTTTGAAGCGATGTCCTCGAGCATCGAAGGCACTCGCGGAGCGAGATCACCCTGCACTCCCATCGGGATGACGATCGTCCCGCGCCCGAACTCGTGTCGGCCGCGGTCGGTCTCGGAGGTGAACGGCTTGGTGGCGGTGCGCACCTCCAGCCCCGCCGAGACGAGCCGATACAACGCACGCGGCGCGAAGAACTCGCTCCACTCGAAGGCGTAGAAGCGCGGCGCCGACTCGGTCGGCACGTGCCCTTTCGGCGTCGGCGCCGAGCGGACCGGCTCACCGATGAACCCACCCGACAGCTCGTCGGCCTTCAGGGTCGGGTTCGGCAGACCGAAGGCCAGCGGAAACGTCCACGCCGAGACGTCGTAGAAGGCGTCGTCCTCGAACTCGGTGCGCCGCTCGAAGACGGCCTTCACGAGCCGATACTGCGGCTGCAGCGCCGGAACGATGTACGCCGTTCCCGGCTCGAACACGCGCTCGCCACGCTCGAAGCGCTTGCCCAGACGATGGACCTGGATATCATGCGCGAGCAGGAGCTCCACCATCAAGTTCGTGCGCGTCCGATCCTCGGCCTCGCCGAACACGTAGGCCTGCACCGGGTCTTCCTTCGCCGCGGCGAGCGCGCTGCGGTAGAACTCGTGCTGGTAGGCGAGCAGATCTTGGCGTAGGTCCTTGGCCGCCTTCATCGTCGAGAGCGAGCTGAGGAACTGGTTCTTGATCGTGTAGGAGAACGGCAGCGGACCGTTGCTCGTCTCCATCAAGTGGCCGCGCGAGCTGGCTTGCTCGAACAGGATCCCGATCGAGCCGTGGACGTCGGGGTAGGTCGAGCCCTTGCCGTAGTAGAAGTCGTCGAAGCTCTCCTCGGTGTAATAGAGGCGCCCCTCCTGATCGAGGATCTCGGCGTGGTACTCGGCGATCTTGCCCGTGAGCTCGACGTTCTTGGCAGGCGTCAAGGGGTTCTTCCGACTGGGGATCCCGGGCTGGAAGAAGAAGGTCGAGTCGCTGCCCATCTCGTGATGGTCGGTCAGGATGTTCGGCCGCCACTTGTGAAACTGCTCCACGCGCGCGCGGGACTCGGGATGCTGGAGCAGCAGCCAGTCGCGGTTGAGGTCGAACCAGTAGTGGTTGGTCCGTCCGCCGGGCCAGTGCTCTTGATGCTCGCGGCTCCTGGGATTGCCGACGACCTGCTTGCCCTTGTGCATGTTCGCCCATTGGGCGAATCGGGCGAGCCCGTCGGGATTGAGGCTGGGGTCGAGGAGGATCACCACGTCATCGAGCAGCGCCTTCATCTCCTCGCCCTGGGCCGCGGCCAGGTGGTAGGCGACGAGGAGGGCCGCATTCGAGCCGCTCGACTCGTTGCCGTGAATGCTGTACCCCATCCAGATCACGGCTGGGAGCCCCTCGACCGAGGGCATCTCGGTCGCGCCTTCGGAGAGCTCACGGTGTCGCCTTCGAATGTCATCGAGCCTGGCCAGGTTGGCGGGCGACGAGACGGTGAGCATGACCAGCGGCCTCTGCTCGTGCGTCCGGCCAGTCTCTTCGATCCGCATCCGGTCCGAGCTCGCTGCGACCGTCTTCATGTACTCGACGAGGAGATCGTGTCGGACGTGCCACTCGCCGACCTCGAACCCGAGCACCGACTTCGGCACGGGGATGGACGGGTCGTAGGTGACATCGCTCGGCAAGTAGTCAGTGAGGTCCTCGGCGAAAGCGCTGGTGGCGGTGAGCGTCCAGAGCAGAAGGCCGGCCCACGTGGCAAGTCTCATCAGGAGTCTCCCTCTCTTCGGTCAGCAAGTCCGTGGTCTCTCGGTCAGCGGGAAGCCAGATCACCCGACGTCGGGTCTCCAAGCGGCACCATCACTTCAGCTCTCGCACCTCGATGTCCTGATACCAGACCACCGATCCTTGGTGATGCTGCTGCAGGGCGATGTGCCCTTTGTCGTGGCGGCGGCTCTCGTCGACCACATCGGTGACGACGACGTCGTTGACGCGGATCACGACGTGGACACCATTCTCGACGTCGCGGCAGGTCACTCGGTAGTCGAACCAGGTGTTGGGCGGCACGAGGCCCGCCTTGACGGGAGCGATGCCGTACAGGCTGCCGGTCTTCTGGGGATCGGCGTGTGAGCTGTTGACCTGGGCCTCGTAGCCCGCCGGCCAACCCGGCCCGAAGGTGGTTCGGAAGTAGAAGCCCGAGTTGCCGCCATCATTGATGCGCACTTTGGCACGCGCTTCGAAGTTCCGGTAGTCCCCGCGCGGGCTGAACAAATGCGATCGCCCGCCCTCACCTTTGATCATTCCATCATCGATTGTCCACTGCCCTTCGTCGGCCGTCTTCCAGCCATCGAGCGTCTGGCCATCGAAGATGCGGGTCCAGTCATCCTCATTCTTGGGCTCGAGGAGCTCGCGCTGCTTCACCCGCACGTTGCGGATCGCCACCGGACCGTGATCGCCCTGGATGCGCAGAGGCCCCACCGCTACCTCGCCGTTGCCGACCGCGCCCCGCGTCGGGTTCGGGACCTCGATGTTCTCGTGCAGGAGCACATCGTCGATCTTCACGCGGAGGAAGCGCGCGTTGGCGGTCTTCCGACCCTGTTCGTCGAAGCGCGGCGCCTCGAAGCTGATGTCGAGCGAGTGCCACTGACCGGCTCCGCGGAAGGCGTTGAACATCGGCGCCCGGCCGGGCCACGCATTCCCGTCGCCCCAGCCCTGGTAGATGCCACCACAGTCCCCGAAGCCCAGCTCCTCCTTGCCCGAGCTATCGAGGAGCTGCACCTCGTAACGGCCCATCAGGTACACGCCCGAGTTGCCACCCTGCGGCAGCATGAACTCGACATGGACGTCGACGTCGCCGAACGCGTACTTCGAGACGAGATCTCGGGCGCCCTCGCCACCGACGTTGACCAGCTCCTCGCCTCGCTCTTCGAAGCCGATCGCCCCGGGCTCACCGCGCTCGAAGCGCGCACGACCTGCTTGCCAGCCATCGCCTTCCCAGGCATCGAGGGGGTCGACGCGTGTGAGCATCAACATGCCCTCTTCCCAACGCTCGCGAGTCGGCGGCGGCGCCACCAGGTTGGACACGTGCTTGTCGGTCTTCGGGCCTTCGGGGAGCTGGTTGATCGTGTAATCGAACTCGTCGTGTACCAGTCGCTGCCCGCTCGCCGAGCGGACGTCGGACAGGACCACGCGCGCGATCATGCCCGGCTTCAACCCGCCGGTCAGGATGGTCGCCTTCAATCGGTCCTCGGAGAGCGCGACCTCGGTCACCTCGATGGGCGTGATGTTGGTTTCGGGAGAGCCGTACTCCCACCAATAGTTGAAGTCGTATTGCTCCAGCGCCACCTGCTCGGGCGTCAGCCCACTCTCCCCGATCGGCTCGGTGAAGGTGACCTCGAAGCCGGTCTGCAGAAGGTGGACCGACTTCATCTCCATCGGCACGACACCCGTCCAGCGAAGGCGGGCGAGCCCGTCGGCCGGCGCTTGCCCGCCCCAGCCGCGATTGGTCATGCCGATGAAGAGCGAGCCATCGGGCGCAAATCGGAGCCGCGTCGCCGAGCCGATGTGCTCCTTGAAGAGGAACACGGCGCCCTGGTATTCGCCGCGCACCTTCTCCATCTGCGAGCGCATGAGGAGACCGTTGGTCATCTCGGAGACGAAGGCCTGACCCTCGAAGGGTCCGAACTTCCCTTGGGTCTCGTCGAAGACGATGTTACCCGTCGAGCGCGACCACTTGTAGGGCAGCCAGACGGCGGCCGGTGCGCGCCGACGCTCGGGTGGTACGGTATCGGTCGAGAGGCGTCCCGACTCCTGATACGCCTCGGTCCAATCGAGTGACGCCGGGTGCCCGTAGAAGCGCCCCTCTTGCACATGCAAGATCGGACAGGCCGCGACCCAGTCGCCCTGGTTGTCAGTGACGAAGACATCGCCCGCGGGATTCGTGCTGATGCCGCAAGGGCTCCGGAATCCCGAGGCGAACGGATGGACCAGGCCGTCAGGTGTCACCTGCAGCACCCAGCCACGATAGGGAACGGGAGATTTGCCGTGCCACCATTTCGGGCTGAAGAACGAGACGTTGAGCGACAGGTAGAAGTTGCCTTCTTCGTCTCGCGGAAGCCCGAAGGCGAACTCGTGGTAATTACCGCTCACGCCCCAGTCGTTGGTGATCGTGTCGATGTCGTCGCAGACGCCGTCGCCGTCGACATCGCGGAGGCGAGAGAGCTCGCCGCGCTGCAGCACGTAGATCTCGCCGTCGACGATCTCGAGCCCGAGACCTTCGCGAAGGCCCTCGGCGAACAGGGTGAACTCCGCCTGGGAAGGATCGTTCGCCAGCGCGTTCTCGACGATCCAGACTTGCCCGCGCCGCGTGCTGACGACGAGGCGTCCGTCGGGCAAGAAATCGAGGCCGCCGACCTCGAGGCGAGCCCCGTCGGGAGGCGTGAGGTAGTCGAGCGCGTAAGGAGTCGTGTCATCGTCCTCGCCAGCGGCCGCGAGAGGAGCGAGCCAGAGGAGTGCTCCGAGGAGCAGAAGATGGCGCCAGGTCATTGCGTGATCTCCTCGAAGGCGGTCTGCAGGTTGTCGAGGCCGGTATCGTTCACGAGCAGGTAGGTCAGCGTCAGCTCGCCGGGCGTCGCGCTCTTCACCCAGAGCTCATCGGCGACCTTGACCGAGTTGCCGCCGCCGGGCTGATGGACGAAGCAGACGACCGAGCCCGACTCGCCGCCGTCCTTCAGGAGGAACAGCCCCAACCCGGGCTCGATGCGACCGACCCAGCCTTCCTCGGTGGCGCCACCGCCAGTCACGCCGACCAACAGGTCGGGCTCTCCCTTCCAGGTGAGGATACGGCTGAAGCCCGTACCGGCCTTGACGGCCACGACTCGCACCTCTTCCTGCACGCTGGCGATGGGTCTCTCCGGCTCATGGATCTCGTAACGCAAGCCGACGCGCCGGTCGCGAATCCACGTGCCCTTGAACTGCGCGGACAGCAGAACGGGCGAGCCCTCTCCCGTCGAAAGAGCGAAGCCCGGCCCCGGGTCCCCTCCACCGAACGTCAGGATCCGCTCGCCGAGCGGCACCAGAGGATCCCCTCCGCGGCCTTGCCAGTCACGCCGATTGGCGAAGCGCCCCATACGCACCGCGATCAAGCGGACGCCGTCGGTGCTGTACTGAAAGCTCCGCCCGTCGGGCGAGCCGATGAGGAGCCCGCGCGGCCAGTCAGGGAGATCGTCGGCGATCCGGGGGAGGTAACCGCGCGCCACGACGGGCCTGTCGAGGACGCGGAGCTCGGTCTCGGTGGCCGAGACCGTCTTTTCTTCGGGGAGGATCGTCTGCAGATGATCGACGACCATCCAGCGCTGCTCCTCGGTCAGGTAGGCTTGGAAGCCGGGCATCTTGGAGCGACCGGGCAAGCCGGCGGTGATCGTCTTGAAGAGTGCCTCTCGGCTGTTGCCGAAGGAGAACCCGCCTTCGGCGAAGTCGCGGGCCGGCGACTCGAGCTCGAGCGTGCCCTGGCCGTCGCCCTTCACCCCGTGACACGTCGCGCAGTGCCGCAGGTAGAGGCCTTCCCCGTCGAGGCTCTCCTCGAAGTCGGGAGGGAAGATGTCATCGTCTTCGTCTTCCTCTTGCTCGGCGGGGGGATCTTGGAGAGCCCAGCCGGAGCCGACGGCGGTCGTCGTGGCCAGCAGCCACCAAGCGATCACGAGAGTCCTCATTCAGCATCATCCCGAGAAGGTTGGACGTGAGTATGCGCCAGATCGCGAGGCCCACTTGTACCAAAGCCGCACACGCCATTCACGCGAACAGGACGCGCTGACGAGCCTGCTCGGAGTGTCGCGAGCCGCCAGCCCGGCTCTGTGCGAGGCCAATGCACCACGGGCGGTCCATGCCTCCGCCGAGGCATGGAAGACCGGGAGATCGCGCGACCCAACACGGCCGCGCCGTGCGCGCTCGATTACTGCCCGCGAACGGGCCTTTCGTCGAGCGTGACCGTGACCGACCGGGTTCGACCGTCGCGCCAGACGATCATTTCGATGGCTTCGCCGGGCAAGACCTCGGCGATTGCATACTTCAGCTCGACGTCATCGCGAACGCTCTTGCCGTTGAACGACTCGACGATGTCGCCCGTTTCCAAACCGGCACGATCCGCCGGGCCTTCTTCGCTGACGCTGCTGATGCGAACGCGGCTGGGACCCGTGTAGCTCTCGATCCGCCTGAACGTTCGCATCTCGACGCCGAGGAATCCTCTTCGCACGCGGCCGTGCTCTTTGATCTGACGAACGACCGAGCGAACCATGTCGCTGGGAATCGCGAGCCCGATCCCCTCGTAGCGACCGTCGATTGCCGTGTTCAGCCCGACCACCTCGCCCATCAAGTTCACCAGCGGGCCACCGCTGTTCCCCGGATGGATCTCGGCGTCGGTCTGGATGAAGTTCTGATAAAAGATCTCGCCGACCTGCAAATCCACTCGCCCGGTCGCACTGACGATCCCGCTCGTGACGGTGTGCCCGAAGCTGCCGAATGGATTGCCCACGGCCAAGACCCACTCGCCGACCTCGAGCTTCGCGGACTGGCCCAAGGCGGCCGGCTCGAGGTTCTCGGCATCGATCTTCAAGACGGCGATGTCGGTCTCGGGATCTCGCCCGAGCACCTCGGCCCGAAAGCGGCGCCCGTCGAAGAGCTCGACTCGGATTCTCGGGCTGTCGCCGATGACATGAAAGTTGGTGACGATCGTGCCGTCGTCGCCGACCACGACGCCCGTTCCGCCGCCGTTCCAGGCCGCGTTGATGTTCACCACCGAGGGTGCGATCCGCTTGCTGGCCGCCGTGAACGCCTGCGAGACGTTGAAAGCCGCTGCCGCCAAGGGGTCAGGAGTAGCCCCGCCGGCGTGAACAGCTGGGAGGGTCTCGAACTGCCGGGGCACGGCCCAGCCGATGATGAACGCGACACCCAAGCCGGTCGCGAGCCACTCGGGACGGATGCGGAGCGGACGCCTCATGGCGGGTCTCCCCAGGGAGGAACGGATCGAAGGCGACCGAGACCGATGTGCAGAAGCGCCGGTCTCGCCGTTTCATGATTCTAAGTACGCCCCGGAGAAGTGAAAGAAGGGAAAATGGTGGGCACGGGCTCACATGTGATCACACGAACACTCGGGCGCTCGCCGAAAGGCTCGCTTCGCTTCGCAGTTCTTTGGGCGAGAGATGAGCGAAACGGCCCTCCCCGGCGATTCGGCGGGAAAGGACCCTCCCCGGACCCGGCGAGGACCGATCGCTGCGCTCACGGCTCTCACCCCACTGATTCTCGAGGGCCCTCCTGGTTCTGCCCCCCTTGCTCGGCGCGTTTCGGCTCGACTGGCCGTCTCGACGAGATGGCGGCTTCCCGTTCGGTCTCGCCGTTCTGGCGTTCCACGGCTCGATTGGCATGATGGGCTCCTTCGAAGCACTGCTGCCGCAACCTCGAGGATCTGCCGTTGCATCCGATCGACACCCTGGTCGTCGCGCTCTACCTCGCCGGCACGCTGGCATTGGGCCTCTGGCTCACTCGACGCGTTCGTGGGTCCGACGACTTCTTCCTCGCCGGAAGGAAGTTGCCCTTCTGGGCGATCGGGATGTCGCTCGTGGTGTCCGATATCGGAGCGCTCGAGATGGTCGGCGGAACGGCGGGTGCCTACGAGCACGGCATCTCGCAGGCGAACTTCGAGTGGATCGGCTGCGTGCCGGCGATGATCGTCGGCGGACTGCTGTTCATTCCGCTCTACTGGCGGACGGGCGTGTACTCGATCCCCGAGTTCCTCGGGCAGCGTTACGGCGGCGGCGTCCGGGCGGTGCTCGCCGTCGTCTCGGTCGCGTTCATGGCAGCGGCGCTCGGGGTCTTCTTCCAGGCCTCGGCCGCGATGATGCAGTCGGTCGTCGGGCTCCAGCCGGCGCTCAGCATCCCGATCATCGCGATCTTGGTCGCGATCTACACGGTCGGCGGCGGCTTGGGTGCGGTCGTCGTGACCGATGTCATCCAATGCATCATCCTGTTCATCGGCGGCCTGATCCTGGCCGGTGTCGGCTACCACGAGGCCGGTGGCTGGAGCGGCATCACCGAGAGCTTGAGCCGCGCGGGGGACGCGACGCGCGAGCATCTCGAGCTGCTGCCCGGCCGCGTGGGCTCCGATGGCGAGCCGAGCGGCTACCCCTGGCCCGGTATCCTGCTCGGCCTGGGGCTGGTGCTCTCGCCGGCCTACTGGCTGGGCAATCAAGCGATCGTGCAGAGGACGCTCGGTGCGCGCGACGAGTGGCACGCTCGCGCGTCGATGATCTTCGGGGCCGCACTCAAGACGATCGTCCCGCTCGCGTTCGTCCTGCCGGGGATCTTCGCGGTGGTGCTCCTACCGGCGACCGAGCGGGACGCCAACTCGGTCTACGCCGAGCTGATCCGCAGCTACCTGCCGGTCGGCGCGCGCGGTGTCCTCTATGCCGCGTTTCTCGCCGCGCTCATGTCGAGCGTCGATTCATACACGAACTCAGCGGCGACGATCTTCACCAAGGACCTCTACCGGCCGCTGATCGGGCGCAGCATGTCGGACCGGGAGGACCTCCTCGTCGGGCGGCTGACGTCGTTGGTCCTGATCGGGCTCGGCGTGGCCATGGTGCCGATCGTCGCGGAGTTCAAGACCATCTACGAAGCGTTCCAGACCTACCTCAGCTTCTTCCAGGGCCCGGTCCTCGCCTTGATCCTGGGCGGAGTGATCTGGCGAGGACGCACGCGATTCGCCGGGTTGGCTTGCCTATTGGCCGGGCTCACGACTTCGGCGATCCTGCACGTCCCAAGAGAGCCCGCGATCCACTTCCTGAACATCGCCTGGTGGTCATTCGTCGTGTCGGCCGTGGTCCTCGTTCTGATGTTGCAGCTCATCGAGAAGCCGGTGCCCGAGGGAGCGGAGCGATGAACTTCGAGTGGCTGGATGGCCTGCCGACGGTCGTTCCCGGGCTGCTACACGCCTTCGGCTGGGTGCTGCTCGCGGTCTGGGTTTGGACGCGTCCGAAGGAGTCCATCCTGTCGGGAGCCGCGGACCGAAAGGCCTGGCGCGACCTGCGCCTGTGGGTGATCCCCTTGGCGATCATCCAAGTGACGCTCTACCTCGTCTTGTGATCAAGGGTTTGATGGAGTGATGGTATGAGGTTTCTGAGTGTCCTGCTCGTGATGGGGTGGCTTCTCCTGCCGGCCCATGCCCAAGAGCCAAGCGCGCTCCTCGAGGCGGCGCGGAACGAGCGCCTGGAATCCTGGAGGAGGGATCACCGGCTCATCGACCTCCATCAGCACATCGAGGGACGCCCCGAGCGGATCGAGCGAGCCGTGAAGATCATGGACGCGGTCGGCATCGGAATCGGCGTCAACCTGAGCGGCGGCACGACGCTGAAGGAGGGTGAGAAGCCATCGGCGCTCGAGCGCAACATCGCGCTCTTCGAGGAGGTCGCACCCGGGCGCTTCGTCCAGTACATGAACCTCGACTACAGCGGCTTCGACGAGGAGGGCTGGGGCGAGCGGGCGGCGGCCCAGGTCGAGGCCGGCTTCCGCCAAGGCGCGGCGGGACTGAAGGAGTACAAGCGGCTCGGGCTGTATCTGCGCCATGCAGACGGCACGTTGATCGCCATCGACGATCCGAAGCTCGATCCGGTGTGGGCCAAGTGCGGCGAGCTCGGGCTACCGGTGTCGATCCATGTCGCCGATCCCAAGGCGTTCTGGGCGCCCTTCGACGAGAGCAATGAGCGCTGGATCGAGCTGAAGGACCACAAGGACTGGTGGTTCGGCGATCCGGACAAGTACCCGCCTCGCGAAGAGCTCCTCGCCGCGCGCAACCGCGTCATCCAGAAGCACCCGAAGACCACTTTCGTCTGCCTGCACTTCGCGAACAATCCCGAGGACGTCGTCCAGGTCGGCAAGTGGCTCGAAAAGTACCCCAACATGATGGTCGACCTCGCCGCGCGCGTCCCGGAGATCGGACGGCACGATCCGAAAGTCGTGCGGGATATCTTCGTGAAGCATCAGGACCGCATTCTGTTCGCGACCGATTTCATGGTCTATGGCCGCCTCATCCTGGGCTCGGGTGGCGACGGGCCGGCGCCCACGGATGCCGACGCGATCGACTTCTATGAGAAGCACTGGCGGTTCCTCGAGACGAACGACCGCAGCTTCGCGCACATGACGCCGATCCAGGGCGACTGGACGATCGATGCGATCGGCTTGCCCGAAGGCGTCCTGCGGAAGATCTACTTCGACAACGCGCGGAAGCTCCTGGCGAAGTCCTTGCCCGCGCCCGTTGCGACGGCACAAAGGGTGGATGAAGAGGTCGGTCTCGATCCGAGGGCCGAGGCGTGGAACGTCTGCGAGCCGGTCTACATCGATCAGCAGTCGCTCACGACCGAGGCGAAGCCCGCGCTGGAGACCGAGGTGCGTCTGGCGTGGAGCGATACTCATTTGACGTTGAGATACCACTGCCCCTACACCGAGCTGACTGTCTTCGAGCCGCCCATGAAGGACGGCGAGCGAATGGGGCTGTGGGACAAGGACGTGATCGAGGCCTTCATCGCCCCGGATGCCGGGAACGCGAAGCGCTACGTCGAGGTCGAGGTCGCGCCGACGAACGAGCGGCTCGACGTACTGGTCGACTTGCCCGAGAAGGACTTCGACTGGAGCAGCGGCGCCGAGACGAAGGTCCTCATCGACGAAGAGGCCAAGGTCTGGTGGGCGGTGGTGAGGATCCCCTGGACCGCTTTCGGCAAGCAGCCGAATGCCGGAGACCGTTGGAAGATGAACCTCTATCGCTGCGACCGTGCCGGCGAAGCCTCCCTCGCCTGGCGCCCGGTCCTGCGAGGCAGCTTCCACGCACCAGACCGATTCGGTTTGCTGGAGTTTGCGGAATGAGACGGTGCGTGCGAGGGCAGTCCTCGAAAAGATCCCAGCTCCTCAGGGATCGATTCTTCGCGTTGCTGGGATACTCCCTGGCCAATTGGGAGGTGCTGGCTGAAGACCTTCGTCGACACGCGGTTGACAATGCGGTGGAAACGAACGAGGCGAACGAGTTCGGGCGGAAGTACCTCGTTGTTGGTACGCTCGCAGGACCGTCCGGTAGGTCGGCGACGGTCGTGACGGTGTGGATCGTCCTGCGGGACGAGGACTTTCCAAGACTGGTCACTTCGTTTCCAGGAGGAAGGCCTTGAGATTCAAGGAGCTCGATACCGTTGTTCTGAACCGGGATCTTCCGGATCGGGGCCTGCGGATCGGCGATCTCGGAGCAGTCGTGCAGGTCTACGAGCCTGACGGTCTCGAAGTCGAGTTCGTCAGTGCGTCCGGGAGGACCGAAGCGCTCGTGACGCTGAAGGAGTCGGATGTCCGCCCAGTCGCCGAAGGGGACATCCTCGCGGTGCGGCGTCTTGACCAGTCGGCGTAGGGACTCCGAGGAGTCGAGGTCTTGACGACCCTCGTGCCGCCTGGGTCAGCGCCCGCAACTTCACCGCATCCCTGCCAACATACCGAGGCCATCCAGCGACACTCAGCCCTGAAGAGTCGTGGGTGAGCACTCTCTCGCAGGGTTCTGGACCAGGAAACGCTCCGCCTCCGGCCTTGCTGAGCTGGAGTTCAAGCGGGTTGGTTCCCCGGCATTTTCCGGGCAGAGTGGTATCATCGACCTTTCCTCCCACACGAACTCGAACCGCACACGGGATCCAGCCGATGCACCTTCGCTTGCTCACTGCCGTGCTCTTCCTCAACGTCTCGCTCCACGCCGCGCCTCAGTTGCCGGATCTCTTCACCGAGATCCCGGGCGTTCAGGAGCTCTCGGGGCAGATGATCGTTCGGCGCCAACCGGACTTGGCTGCTACCGAGCGCTACCAGGCCGCGGCCGACCGCCTAGACGACCTGCTCATCGAGTACCTCCCCGAGACCGATGAGCACTTGATCCGCGTGCCGGCAGGTGAGTCGGAATCAACGCTCGCCGCGGAGCTGCTCGCCACGGGCGACTACGAGTACGTCGTGCCGGATTGGCGAGTGTTTCCGGTCGACACCGTCCCGAACGACCCCGAGTACTGGCGGCTCTGGCATCACCCGAAGATGCGCTCGCCACTGGCGTGGGACATCACGACGGGATCTTCGGACGTCACGATCGCCTTCGTCGACTCGGGTGTCGAGAAGGCGCATCCGGACTTGGCGGCTTCTTTGGTACCGGGGTACAACGCAAAAGACCAGCTCCCGGAATCGGCCGGCGGGCTCGTCGACGACCTCGGCGGACACGGCACGTTCGTGACCGGCTGTGCCGCGGCGATCGGCAACAACCAGAAGGCCGTCGTCGGTGTCGGCTGGCGGTTCCGCATCATGCCGATTCGCTACAGTAACGACCCGTGCGGCTGCGGGGTGCTCTCGGACGTGCTGCGCGGTGCCCGCTGGGCCGCGACGAACGGCGCCGACTGCGTCAGCGTCAGCCAGACCGGCGTGACCAGCCCCACGGTCCAGACGACCGGCGCCTTCGTCCGCGCGCAAGGCGCTCTCTTCTTCTACGCCGCGGACAACTCGGGCACGAACCACGCCGGCTTCGACTGGCCGGACGTGATCGTCGTCGGTGCGACCGATCAGAACGATGCTCGCCCGAGCTGGTCGTCGTATGGAACAGGTGTCGACCTCTTCGCGCCGGGCAACGAGATCCTCTCGACCGGTATGCCGGGTGGAATCGCCATCGGCAGCGGCACGAGTGCTGCCACGCCGATGGCTGCTGGCCTGGCCGGTCTGGTGTGGTCCGTCGCTCCCTGGCTCTCGCCGGCCGAGGTCGAGCAGTACCTGAACCGCGGCTGCGTCGATCTGGGCCTGCCCGGTGAAGACGACGAGTTCGGGCACGGCCGCATCGACTCTTTCGAGTCGGTCCGTTTGGCGCGCGACGAGAACACCCTCGGCTACGACCAGGCCCCGCTCTTCAAAGGGCAGAGCAGCACCGCGACCGTCACACGTGCCAACCCCGGCCAGACCGTGTACTGGCTGCTGAGCCTGACGGGTGAAGGCGAAGGCCCTTGTGTCAGCGGCCGCTGCCTCGACATCCTGAGCCCCCAGGTCGTGATCGGCTTGCCCGCGGATGCGCAGGGTGTCGCTACCTGGACCTTTACCGTCCCCAACGTGGTGCCGATCGTCGTACCGGTGTGGCTGCAAGCGATCACGTTGGACCCGATTGAAGGAATGATCACCTCGAACGTCGAGATCGAGGTCGTGCAGTAGGGGAATCGATGGAGCGCGGGCTTCCAGCCCGCATTCGACCCGGCTGAAGCCGGGGGGACAACCTGGCTGAAGCCAGGGGATACGAGAGACCGCGGTCGTGGGAGAGAGGCGGCAGTCTCGCAACCTGACCAAAGATCAGGAATGGCGCGAGACTGCTCGATCGAAGCGAACGCTTCGATCGAGCTTCTCGGCTGGGTTACTCGTCGATCAGGTAACCCGAGATCGACAGGTTGACGGCGCCGTCGACGAAGGGGCTGTTCTCGCGCCGGGCATGGAAAGCGATGTTGCCCTTGGCGTAGATCTTCACCATCTCGGTCGCGGTCCAGTGGCCGAAGAATGGCGGGTTGTCGAGATAGGCAACCTTGCCGTCCGGAGTCATGCGATCACACTTGATGATGTGGCGAATCCCCTGAAAGGGCAGGCCGATCTCGATCGTCGGTCGGACGAGATTCTCGTCGTAGCCGATGGTGAAGTTCATCGTGATGAACTCGATGACGAGGATCTTGCCGGGAGGCACGACCAGCACTTCGGGCACTGCGAAGAAGCCGTCCGCCTCGTCCCAATCGTAGGAATTCCAGAATTGGAATGGCTCGGGACCGGGTACGGACTGCATCGGAACCGGAGCGTCGGGTCCGTTGGAGATGTCCACGCTCACGGGAGCGTCCGGGGCACTGTACACCTCGACGGGGAGCGGAGCGCTCGAATCGTTGACGACTTCGACGGGTGTCGGCGGCCGCTCGAGACTTGCCGGGTTCGAGCCTGCCGACGTGACGAGCACGACGAGCAACGTGCAGACCGTGAGCGCGATGATGGCTTGGCGCATCTGATTGGGTCCTCTTGTCCGAGTTGTGTCGGAAAGCTCGATCCCAGTATTGACAGGAGAGCCCTCTTGTCAACGGGGTGATGATCGAGCGAGCTCCTGGAACCTCGAGGCACATTCATGGAAGATTCGAGGGAAGGATGCCTGCGCGGAAGGACACCGCAGGACAGGGAATCGCATGGATGGAGGTCTCGGTGCTCGATCGATCGACTCGATGCGGACTGATGATGGCGCTGCTCACGGCGACGACGTTCGCTCAACCTGTCGACGAGCGGCCGGCCAAAGATGGCGATTGGGGCTTCCGCCCGGCTCATCAATCGGCGGTGCACCGGACACCGCCCGCGTTTTCCTGGCGCCCCCAGAAGGACGCTTCGAGCTACGAGCTGCAGATCGCCCGCGACGAGGGCTTCGAAGACCTCGCCTATCAGAGCAAAGACATCGCCTTCAACGTCCATTGTCCGAACGAGGCGCTCGCGCCCGGAAGTTGGCATTGGCGGTTCCGGGTTCGCCATGGCGATGACATCTCCGAGTGGAGCCGAGCCCGGAGCTTCGTCGTCCCCGAAGACGCCGTCTCCTTCCCGCTCCCGGCTCGCGAGTCACTCTTGGCCCGTGTCCCCGGTTCCCATCCGCGGCTCTTCGTCCGGCCGGAGCAGCAGGAGCTCCTGAGATCCGTCAAGGATGACAGTACCGACTACCGGGCGCTGATCGAGCATTGCGAGAAGCTCCTCTCCGACCCGCCCGATTCTGAAGAGCCTCCGAAGTATCCCGAAGGCACCGTTTACAAGAGCGAAGAGTGGCGCGCGATCTGGTGGGGTAATCGGAGGTACACGATCGAAGTCCTCGAGAACGCCTCCAAGCTGGCGTTCGCCTACTGGCTCGAAGGTGATGAGCGCTTCGGCCGCGCTGCCAAGGACCTCTTGATGGCGGCGGCGGCCTGGGACCCGAAAGGCGCGACCGGGTACCGGTACAACGATGAGGCGGGCATGCCCTACGCCTATCACTTCAGCCGCACCTACACGTTCCTGCACGACTTCCTGAGTGAGGAGGAGCGGACTGCTTGCCAGAAGGTCATGCGCATTCGGGGCCGGGAGATGTATGCGCATCTCCATCCGCGGCATCTGTGGCAGCCGTACTCCAGTCACTCGAATCGCGCCTGGCACTTCCTCGGCGAAGTGGGGATCGCGTTTCATGGCGAGATCCCCGAGGCCGAGGATTGGGTGTGGTTCGCTCTGAACGTGTTCGCCAATGTCTATCCGGTCTGGTCGGATGCCGACGGCGGCTGGCACGAGGGCATGGCGTACTGGCAGTCGTACCTCTCGCGCTTCACCTGGTGGGCAGACGTCATGAAGGCGGCGGTCGGTCTCGATGCCTATCGCCTGCCATTCTTCGCCAACTGCGGTGACTTCGCGCTGTATCTCGTGCCGCCCGGCTCGACCGGCGGCGGCTTCGGTGACCTGGCCCAACGCACCGACGCCGAGCGCCTGCGCCCGTTCATGACGACGCTCGCGCAACAGGCCGGCAACGCCTACTGGCGTTGGTACGTCGAGCAAGCGGGCGGACCGAAGTCGGTCGGCGGCTTCATCGGGTTCCTGCGCTCGGCGAGTGCGGACGTCGCGCCGAAGGCGCCTGCGGATCTTCCGACCTCGAAGCTCTTCGAGGGCACCGGCGTCGCCGTGCTGAACTCGACGATCCTCGACGGCCGGGACAATATCGGCATCCGCTTCAAGTCCAGCCCCTTCGGAACGCAGAGCCACGGTTACGACTCGAACAACTCTTTCCTCGTGACGGCCTTCGGGAAGAGGCTGCTCATCCGGAGCGGCCAGCGTGATGTCTACGGCTCGGACCATCACACGAAGTGGATGTGGCAGACGAAGTCGACCAACAGCATCGCGATCGGCGGTCACGGGCAGAGGGCGCACTCGGCCGCGGCCGTGGGACGGATCGGAGACTTCGTCACCACGGAGACGATCGATTATGTGCGAGGCGAGGCAGCGGCTTCCTACGCGAAGGACGTCGAGCGGTTCGACCGAGGGATCCTCTTCGTGAAGCCCGACTTGATCGTCGTTCACGACCGGATCCACTCGAAGGCGCCCCAGAAGATGCAGTGGTTCCTCCACGCACTCGCCCCATTCGAGATCGACGGCCAAACGACCCTACTGCGTCTCGATGACGTCGCCTGCCGCATCGAGCACCTTGCGCCGAAGGTGGGCCTCTCCCAGGTCGACCGGTGCGACCCGCCGCCGCGCGAGCGAGTGACGCTGACCCAATTCCACCTCACGGCCGAGACCGAGGAGAAGGCCTCGTCGCAGACCTTCGTCACCGTGATTCGCGTTTGGCGTCGGAATGGGGCAGAAGATCCCGAAGCGGTGGCCGGCACGCCACCCGCATCGATGCTCGAGGAGGTCGACGGCGGCTACGTTCTGCGTGCCACGAGTGGGGAGCGGCGGGTGACGGTGCTGCTTCGCAGGGATGGTGAGGCCCTGATCACGGGAGCCGGATTGGAGACGCACGGTGAGATCGCCGTTCGGGTAAGCGGCGGCGGCGAGGCCGAAGCGACGCTCGTCCGTTGAGCGGGAGGGCGAAGAGCTCCCCGTCGGGAGCCCTGAGCTGAAACCACTGGGAACGCGGGCGTCTCGCCCGCCTCGGGCCACATTCGGACCGCCGGCTTCAGCCGGTCTCCGTGTCCTCCATCGTGGCGCTTCGGAGAGGACTCGAGCTTCACATCTGAAGCTCCGTGGCCAAGCTCGTCCCCGGCCCAAGCTCGCTTGCGCAGTGCTCTCACCGACAGACTCGGTCTTTGGCTCCCTCGGCTTGGGCACTCCATTGCACCAAGCACGTTTCCCCCCAGTCCGGCCCCTGTGACCTCCCGAATCGCGCTTGCGGTGATTGCCGCCCGATCGTGTTTCTTCCTCCAGAGATCGAGACCGACGCGGATGCAGATCCGCGAGAACGTCGACTTTACGGAGGATGCCATGACGGCAGTCGAGACACTTCAGAACAGGATCCGCGGCGATGTGCTGACGCCGGACGCCGCAAGCTACGACTCGGCGCGCCAAGTTTGGAACGGGATGTTCGATCGGCGACCGAGCGCGATCGTGCAGTGCGTGGGCACGGCGGATGTGATCACGGCCGTGAGCCTGGCGAGGGAGAACGGCATCTCGGTGACCGTTCGGGGAGGAGGCCACAACTCCGCTGGGACGGCCATCGCCGACGACACGTGGATGATCGACCTCTCGGCGATGCGCCGGGTGAACGTCGATCCTCACAAGAAGATCGCTCGAGTCGATGGCGGCGCGTTGCTCGGCGACGTGGACGTCGAGACGCAGCTTCATGGCCTGGCCGTCTCGTCGGGCATCGTGTCCCATACCGGGGTGGGTGGCCTGACGCTCGGCGGCGGCTTCGGGTGGATCAGTCGCTCGCAGGGCCTTTCGATCGACAACCTCCTCGCCGCCGACGTCGTCACGGCTGACGGGCGAGTGGTCCGGGCCAGCGCCGACGAGAACCCGGACCTCTTCTGGGGAATTCGCGGCGGCGGTGGAAACTTCGGCATCGTGACGTCCCTCGAGCTCCGTTGTGCCGAGATCGGCCGGGAGGTCTACTCGGGCCTTATCGTCAAGCCGTTCGAGGAGGCGAAGGAGTACATCGCGTTCCACCGAGACTTCGTGCGCGGGTTGCCCGACGAGATGACGGTCTGGATGGTGCTCCGCCACGCGCCGCCCTTGCCGTTCCTCCCCGAAGCGGTGCACGGTCAGAAGGTCGTGATCTTGCCCTTCGTCTGGCTGGGCGACCCCGAGAAGGGTGTCGATCTCATCCAGCCGCTTCGTGAGCACGGCGAGACGCTCGGGGAGGGCATCGGGATGCACGCCTGGACGACCTGGCAGTCGCTCTTCGACGGGCTGGTCACCCACGGCGCCCGAAACTACTGGAAGTCCCATCATCTCGAGAGCCTCGAGGACGATTGCGTCGATCGGATCCTCGAGCTCGCGGGCAGCATGCCGACGGAGGAGTGTGAAGTCTTCATCCCCCACATGGAGGGCGCACCCAGCCGGGTCGAAGAGGACGCGACGGCCTTTGCCCACCGGTACACCCCGTTCCTGATGAACGTCCATACGCGTTGGCGAAATCGTGAGGACGACGCGCGGTGCATCGCCTGGGCCCGGGCGATACACGAAGCCACCGAGCCCTTCGCCCGCGGCGTCTACGTCAACTTCCTCGGCGAGGAAGGTGACGATCGAGTGAAACAAGCCTACTCGCCGAAGGTCTGGAGCCGCCTGGTCGAAGTCAAACGGAGCTGGGACCCCGACAACTTCTTCCGCTTCAACCAGAACATCCGGCCGAGCTGATGGAGGAGGGGGGCAGGAAGCCTGCCTCCGGCCCCTCTCCCGATTTTTCTCCGGCCAGTTCGCTCCCCTCTCTCGCCTACCTTCAAGGAATCGAGAGACGAGATACTGCTGGAGATCCGAAGATGAAGCGATTCTTGTTGATCTTGTTGGCTTTCGGAGTCGGCCGCGCCCTTCTCCATGAGTGGGTCCGACCCCCGATGAAGAGCCCCGTCCCGAACCAGGCGGTCATGCAGAAGCTCCGCGAGTCGCGCTGGTCGAAGCCGGTCCGAACCCGAGTCCACCAGCGGTTCCAGGAGGCCCAGCGCCGCGGCGCGAACCGCACCGAGGTGCGCACCTGGGAAGAGACGAGGCGGCAGGAGGCGACCGAGCGAGACGAGGGCGTGGTCTGGCCAGACAAGCGGTAAGGTTGGCAATCTGTTCCCGGCACAGATGTCCCACCTCACTGTTTGGCAATCTGTTCCCGGCACAGATGTCCCACCTTGGCAATCTGTTCCCGGCACAGATGTCCCACCTTGGCAATCTGTTCCCGGCACAGATGTCCCACCTTCGATGGTGGAACATCCGGGTGAAGAGCGAGTGAGACAGGCCTACTCACCCGAAGTTTGGAGTCGCCTGGTCGAGGTCAAGTGGCGCTGGGACCCCGACAACTTCTTCCGCTTCAGAATATCCGCCCGAAGTGAGGGCGATCGCTCGCGAACGACTGAGGGCCAGCGCCACCGCGCTGGCCCCTCGTTCGATTCTGACAGGCCGTTCGACCAGAGCCGCCTCTCCAGAGGTAGATGGGGCCGACCACCGACGATCTTGCGTTGGGCGTGTCGCCCAAGCAGCATCTACGCTTTCGGCCTCTCGTCACGATTCAGGATCGGCTGAGTTCCTCCCACGGTTGGACCCGCGTGCTTCATCGGTGTCGTCGCGCCATCGGGTGTTGCCGAGGGAGTGTGACCGGCAGGCCGCTCGCGAGGCTCGCGCAGCGGACCCGCGATCGCGCCTTGGACAGCGCCGTAGATGAGGTGTCCGGCGAGCGAGAAGAGCGCCACGGCGATGGCGCCTCCGAACAAGGCACCCCCGAAGAATGGTGTCGCGATCAAGCCGGAGAAGAGCCAGAGAGAGACGCCCCAGAGAACGCCTTTTGTGAGCGGGGCGCCCGGGAAGATCCGAATCGCCACCATCGCATAGAAGAGCGGAAAGACCAAAGAGCCGGCGAGGATGTGAAGGATCATGCCTGACGTCTGTCCGGCGCCGATGCGCTCTCCGATCAGAGTCGCCATGTCCATCTCGTGACCGAGGACGATGGGTGCCACCCAGTACATGCCGAGGGTGATGAAGAGCGTTCCGACGACGCCACCGAGAATCGTCTTGCCGAGGTGAGGGCGCCGCTTCATGTCGATCTCCTTTCAGTGCTGAGAGGGCGAGCCCGACGGGCTCGTGTTCGGCGCTTCCCTTGCACCCGCCATGCCGACGCCCCTCGAAGCCGCATGAGCGACCAGTCAGCCCAATCCCCGATGGAAGAATGTGCAACTTGCCGTGCAAGACTTGCAGGAAAGCGGCCGCCCTGATGCAAGTCGGGGCGACCATTTGGGAGAAGGAGTCTCTCGACACTCCTTTCCGCCAAGGGTGGCAAAGCTCGCAATCGGATCGACTCGCGAGGCGGAGGCGACTGCAGTCGGGCGCCAGAGTCTGGCGGTACGATTGCACCCAGACGCATGGTGTCACGGAGATTCCGATGGGAGGTCTGGGTCCTCTTCCAGGCGCGTGGGACCGGCTGAAGCCGGCGCTCCGAATGCGAAAGGTCTGGGTTCAGCGCCGGTGCGCGTAGGTGTACCCCTTCTTCAGAGTGTCGCGTCCGTAATCGGTTCGGACCTCGACGTCGACGGCTTCGCCGGCGAGGCCACGATCGCCCTCCTTGGAGGACGTCGCCTTGCGGCCGGGGACCACGACGCGGAGCTCTCCGCCATTCACGAACGTCACGGCGCCCGGCGTTCCGCCGAAGTGGACGCGGGAGTCCGACGTGAATCCCGAGCCGGTGATCGTCACCGTGTTGCCGCCGGTACCCGGGCCACGGTTCGGTGTGATCACGTCGATCTCGGGTTGGCCCGGCTGGAAGTCGATCGTGTCGGTGAAGACCGCGCTCAGGTTGCCCGCGACGTCCAGGAATCGGACGTGAACGGTCTTCGTGCCGACGAAGGCGTTGCCTCCATAGGCCGAGAGGTCCCAGTCGCCCCGCGTCTCCGCCGCGGCTTCCGGCGGTGACCAGCGCACGCCGTCATTGGAGAGCTGCATCTGCGACAGGCCGCTGCCGGTCTCGGTCGCGCCCAGGCCATCCAGATCGACGACGAGGACCGAAGTCTGCGGCGCGCCGGATGCGATCGCGACCGTCCCTTCCGTCGGGGCAGTCGTATCGATGCGGAACGGTCCGATCGATGCAGCGGCATCTTCCCAATTGCCGGCGACGTCCACCGATCGAAGGTTGACGAACCAGCCGTCGCCATCTGCCATCGGGACCATGGTCTCGATCACATCGTCCAGTGTCATCTCGTCAGATGGCAGCTCGGCACCCGCGCTCACCGAGAGGGAGTATCCCGCCAGTCCGCTGTGCTCGTCGAAGGCTGCCGTCCATTCCAGAGCGACCTGCGGATCGGAGGACCACGTGTCGACCGAATGGGAAGGGCTCATCAAGCTCGTCGCGGCGAAGGGGAGATTCAGGTCGACGAAGTAAGGACCGGCCGTCACTCCCTCGCTCCAGTTGCCGCATACGTCCGAAGCGCGAAGGTGGAAGTAGAAGGGATCCAAGGAGCTGGTCAGCAGGACCGAGTGGGACGTGGCCGATTCGCCGAGCAGCACGTTCTCCGGAGCGATGGAGCTCGGGTCGTGGTCGATGAGGTAGGAGTAGCCATTCAGGCCGAGGCCCGCATCGACGGCGGAAGTCCAGGTCATCTGCAAGGTCGCGGCGCGCTCCCAGACGCCTACGGTGTGCGTCGTCGAAGCCAAGTCCGTGACCTCGGTGGGCGGCGTCAGGTCCTCGGCCAGCTCGAACACGTAGGCGGCACCGCCGCCAGCGAAGTAGGCACCCGCGATGCCGCGCGTGCCCGACATCGCGACCGAGATTCCGAGACGCGGACCGCCGGTGAGGTTACTCGCCGTCATCTTGGCGATGTGGTGACCGTCCGTCCGGTCGAACGAGTGCGCCGCACCTGGCCCATCCCGGTAGGCGCCGACGAAAACGATATCGCCCTCGATCGCCACCGAGGTCCCGAAGTTGTGGTTCGCGCCGCGCACAGGGGCGACGAGGCGATAGGGCTCCGCGCCGGTCGCCACGTCGTACACATAGGCGGATCCTTGGCCGCCTTCGGCGGCGAGAGCTCCGACCACGGCCGTGTTACCGTCGATCGCGACCCTGAAGCCGAAGTTGTCGCCGAGCACGCCATCGCTCGGCGTCAGCTTGCCGATCTCCAAGCCCGTCGTCAGGTCGAAGAGATAGGCAGCGCCCGCGCTCGAGAAGGGTTGATAGGAGCCGACGATCGCGATCGTCCCGCTGAGAGCTACCGAGATGCCGAATCCGTGCTGGGGGCCGGCATCGGAGGCCGTTAGCTTGTAGAGCTGCTGACCCGTCACGACATCGAACACGTAGGCGCTGCCCGACGAGTCTCCGCCGTCGTCGTCGACATAGGCGCCCACGATGGCCGTGTTCCCATCGATCGCGACGGCGATACCGAACTTGTCGTCCAGGGCCCCGTCCGAGGCGGTCAAACGGAAGAGCTCCTGCTGCGTCACGAGATCGATCAGGTAGGCCACACCCGTGCCGCTCGCCTGCGGAGCACCGATGAGCGCGGTGTTCCCGCTGACGGCCACGGAGATCCCGAATTGGTCGCCAGCCGCGCCGTCCGAAGCCGTCAACTCGAAGAGCTCGGTCCCTGAACCGGTGTCGAACACCCAGACGGCGCCGGCATTCTGCAACCCGCCGACATCGTGGGAAGGGGCGCCGACGAGAGCCGTCGTGTCGTCGAAGGCGACATCGTAGCCGGCCAGATCACCCGAGCCGACATTGCTCGGTCGGAGCTCGAGCAGCTCGTTTCGATCCTCATCGAATGCTCGGGCAGGGTCGGCGACGACGAAGATCAGGAGCCAGGCGCTTGCGGTTCCAAGGCGCTGGATCATTGGGGAGGTCTCCTGTGTGCGAAGCGTCGGTCAAGGGGCCGGCTCGCAGTCACTCTCGGTCGACTCGGCGTCGCACGCTGCGGTGCGCCGAGCTGGCTTTCGAAAAGCTCGCCAGACGAAACGCCATCGACGAGAAGACCCGGCATCGATTTGTCACCGGGGGGCTCGGGTGTGGTGTCTTGGTGTCTTGGTGTCTTGGTGTCTTGGTGTCTTGGTGTCTTGGTGTCTTGGTGTCTTGGTGTCTTGGTGTCTTGGTGTCTTGGTGTC